>PCTK01000141.1:7102-8950 GCA_002786505.1 Nitrospinae bacterium CG22_combo_CG10-13_8_21_14_all_47_10
GTCGTCCGGACTCAACCTTCCTAACGGTTTCTTCGCCCGTTGGGTGGCCAACGGCCACAAGCCAGCCTGACGCTAGAATCAAGAAAGGGTGGGATTTGGGGGGGGGCTGAAGCCGTCATCGCGAACGAACGCGTTATATTCCTCATTAACCTTTACCCGTTCCGGGCATGAAGGATAATGTTGGGGATACCACACGTGCCCTGCAAGGGTACGTGATATTTTACCTTAGCCTTCGTGCCCTGCAAGGGTATAATGCCATCCGAATTATTTGCAAACCTGGAAGCTGAAAATGGACTTTTATCAGTACCTGAAAGCGCATGCGGAGAAGGACCCATCTCATCCGGCGGTTATTGAAGGGAACACTGTCTTAAGCTATGGCGATTTCGTTTCGCAGATAGAACGGTTCGCCAGGTCTTTGTCTAAACTCGAACTCAACGCCGACAGCAAAATCGGACTGCTTTGCCTGAACCAGAAGGAATATCTCATTGCTTTTTTTGCCGCCCTGCTCAAGGGCGTTCCCGTTATCCCGTTCAATTTCATGCTGAAACCCGAAGACCTCGTCTACATCACCCAGGACGCGGGGATCGACACGCTGGTGGTCGACTCGGCTTTTGTCAAACCTGAAGTCGCGCTCTTTTTTAAATTCTTCCCCAATAGAATCCTTACCGGCCCGGCAGACCCGGAACAGGCCGGGGAAGGCACTCTGCGCTGGAGCGAGTTCATGGTGATGGGCGACCCTAATGGTTCACTGACAAAACATGAAAGAGCAGAGAACATTCCCGATGTCATTCTTTACACTTCCGGCACCACTGCCAAACCTAAAGGGGTGATGCTTGAGGAAAGCCAGTTCGATGCCAATTGCACGGGGTTTCTGGAGCACCTGCATTTTGAGCCGGAAGACAAGGTGATCGTCGCCCTGCCCCTGTTTCATTCATTCGGCAACATCATGGCACTGGTCTTACTGCGTATGGGAGCCACCCTCATTTTACTGAAACAGTTTCAGCCCAAAACCATATTGGAATCCATCGCCCAGCACAAGGCCACGATTTTGCCGTTGGTGCCGACCATATACTCGTTCCTGGTGCAACTGTATGCCCGTGGCGGCTATGACGTTTCTTCCCTGCGCTATTGCATCTCCGGCGGCGCCTCTCTGCCCGAAGCCCTGCTGAAAAAAGTAGAAGAAGGGTTGGGCGTTACTGTCATCGAAGGTTATGGCCTGACTGAGACTTCGCCGGTGATCGCCGTGAACACGATGAAAGACGGCAGTGTGCCCGGCTCGGTAGGGCCCATCCTGCCCAATATCGAGCTGAAAATTGTCGATGAGAACGGACAACCTGTTAAGCAGGGAGAAGTGGGCGAGATCCTGGTGCGTGGCGAAACGGTGATGAAGGGTTACTGGAAAAAACCGGACCAGACAGCGGAAACCCTTTCATCGGATGGCTGGTTGCGAACCGGCGATCTGGGACATCTCGATGAAAAGGGGCGGCTATTTATTTCCGCTGGCAGGATCAAAGACCTCATCATCCGGGCCGGGGAAAACGTATCGCCATTGGCGATTGAAAATGCGTTGATGAATCACCCTGCAATGGCAGAAGTGGCGGCGGTGGGCATTGCCGATGAACGGGTGGGAGAAAAGGTAAAAGTGTTCGCCGTTTTGCGTGAAGGAGCCCAAGCCACCGAACAGGAACTCAAGGAACTATGCCGCAAAAAATTACCTGCCTTCATGATCCCCGACATGTTCCAGTTTGTGGAGTCCCTGCCCAAAACTGCGACCGGGAAGATCTTAAAGTCCGAACTCCGGGCAATGCCCGGTGGTAACCAGCAATAGCTATTCCAAACAAGCAAAAA
>PCTK01000141.1:8965-13470 GCA_002786505.1 Nitrospinae bacterium CG22_combo_CG10-13_8_21_14_all_47_10
TCAAGCCGCAACACGATTTGCAAGCAGTGACAGGATATTGCTCTCTGCATCCCTCGTCAGAGGACGCAACGGAAGCCGATGCCTTCAATACGATAATCGGTCTGGAAACCTTTTCTTGAGGCGGACCGCTGACTGTTCGGATCTGTTTCCCAAGCTCCCCCACGAAGGACTTTTTCATTTCCGCCCCCGCGCCGATCAGAGGGGTTGGAACGTTCGGGTCCTTTCGGGTTATCTTTCGGACTCTTAAAATAATAGTTTTCCTCAAACCAGTCTGCCACCCATTCATGGACATTGCCGACCATATCAAAGAGTCCGAACGGATTAGCCGAAAACGAGCCCACCGGGGCGGTGTTGGGATATCCATCCGAAAGGTTTTTATCCCGGATGTTCAAGACACAGGTGCTGTCGCAAAAATTGGATTTTGAGGCATCGAATTCGTTGCCCCAGTAATATTCCGTGGTGGTTCCGCCCCGAACCGCATATTCCCATTCCGCTTCGGTCGGCAATCGTTTATTGGATTTTTTGCAGTATTCCTCTGCTTCGTGCCAGGTGACCATTTCAACCGGTCGGTCCGCACCTTTAAACCGGGACGGGTTGTGCCCCATCGTCGCCTGAAACGCGCTTTGGGTCACTTCGTGTTTATCCATTTTAAACGGATTCAAACATACTTCATGCACAGGCCTTTCCGACAGGGCACCGGTTTCACTGCCCATTTTGAAACAACCGCCTTTGAGCGCCACCATCTCAATCGGCCCTTTAGTCCCGCCCTGGCTGATTAACTTGTTTTCAACTTTGGCATGCAGTTCCTGCACATAGGCATAGACCCTGGCCGGAACGCCCTTATATTTAATTTTGGCATCCCGATGCGGGATGAGGAGCATTTTTCCTGCCTTCATATTAAAGAGCCGGTAATGAGGAATGGGTTTCGCGGCTTCCCCATCCACATAATTGCGCATATTATTTTTTCCGCTATCAGGGGTGACGACACTTTCGTCGATGATTTCCGCCTCGAAGGGTTCGGGGTCCCCTTCGACCGTGACAAGAACGGTATTCCGCTTGATCACTTCCATAGCCAGGATGCGGTCCACCAGTTGACGGGCTTCTTCGTATTTTTCCAGTTGAAACTTGACTTCAGCCAGAGGCCGCATGATGCGCCAGCTATCCGAGTCCATTTTCAGGGCGGCGGTGTAATGTTCTTCAGCCGCACGGATTTCGCCCTGAGCAAGTTTCACGTCACCTTGGAGCGTTTCATCGACCACATCCGTAAATCCTGGAACCGGGCATAGGAAAAGGCCCAAAATAAACAAACACAAAATGTTTCGAAAAAAAGGGGTACCCATTTTGGCGCTCCTGAGTGGTAAATTAAAAAATTTAATGAGGGGGTATTATAACAGTGCTGGGGTTCCAGTCAAAGCGGAGAACCTTCGCTGGCAAATTGCAATAATTTTACTTTGCGGATTATCGGTTGAAAGGGCTAACTTGTCCTCGATTCAGTGGATTTGGCGGTTTTTTTGCCGTCTTCCTTTTTTCCGCCTCCCCGGTTTTGCCCAGCCTTTTATAATTATTTCCCAAAAGAGTTGTGCCTATCGTTATCAGGTGCTATACCAAATTATAATCCCATTGAAAACAAATAATAGAATATTCTGTCTTCATTCCGAGATAGCTGATATACGCCAACCCTATTTCCGTCGCCATCGAGGCCGGGCTGTTGTAGCAGTTTGAAACCGCGCGTGTTGAAACCGCGCGTTGACATGATATCTCCTATAGGATACATTATTTAGATGATTGAAGTCCGCCAGACGGATGATTTTGCCAAGTGGTTCAAAAGCCTGAAAGACCGTCAGGTCCGCACCCGTATTCAAGCGCGGATTGACCATATCAGCCTTGGCAACTTTGGTGATTGCGAGTCGGTCGGCGGCGGGGTTTTTGAAATGCGTATCCATTTCGGCCCCGGATATCGGGTCTATTTTGTCCAGCGCGGCACGAAAATTGTTGTGTTGCTGGCGGGCGGCTCGAAGCAAACGCAGAGCAAGGACATCCTCAAAGCAAAAACGCTGGCGGACAACCTGTAGGAGATAAACATGGCGGCAAAAACCAGAACCCGTCCTTGGGACAGTGCCGAACATCTAGAAAGCAACGAGGATATTGCCGCTTATCTGGATGCAGTGCTGGCGGAAAATGACCCGGCCTTGCTCACCCACGCGCTGGGTATTGTCGCCCGCGCGCGGGGCATGACGGACCTTGCACGGCAAACCGGCCTTGGCCGGGCCAGTCTGTATAAGGCCCTCTCTGCCGAAGGACACCCGGAAATTGCAACCGTGATGAAGGTCCTGAATGCCCTTGGCGTACGCATGTCCGTATCGGTTTGACGGTGAAATGATGACAAAAACCGTAGCCCGTTTTGACAAGCCCCCGCGTTTGTCGAAAGCGGAAAAGGCGCGTCTGGACGGACTGACGGACGAGGCCATTGCGCGCGTGGCGCAAAATGATGAGGACAACCCGGTTTTGACCCCGGCGGAGCTGGAGGAATTCGAGCCAGTTGCCGACGCCAAGCGCATCCGGCGTTCCCTGAACCTGACGCAGAAAGCCTTTGCGCGGGCGTTTCACATCCCTATTGGCACCCTGCGCGATTGGGAACAGCACCGCGCCGAACCCGACCAAGCCGCCCGCAAAATAGGGCACATAGGGGGAGTAACTCTGCACCAAACCTGCTATTGCAATTTATTTATTATTTTTTTTGGGGAAGGGAATTTTCTGGCTGAGGGAATGTTTTTTATCGTTTTTCTGATTCTCGCCCTTAACTTTATTGTCCTGTTCAGCTTTTTGCTTTTTCAGGTCCCCCCATCCGGTATCCGCTTTTTTCTTTTTATTATGCTGGTCCCGCCGAGGGAAATAATCAATTTCGTCAATCATGGTTTTTCCGGTGTTTTTAATATTATGGATTTAATTTGATCGACCGCAGGCCCTTGCATGCCCAAAGCCAACGCCAGATTTAAATGGTGGCGACTCTCTGGTCCCCGGTTAAGGGAATGATAAGTCATAGCCAAATTAATATGACCCGGCCCATAATTGGGATTGATTTGCACCGCATACTGCAACATCTGCATGGCCTCTTCACGCTTGTTCTGAAACGCCAGAAGCTGTGCAAGGGAATCGTAAGCGGTGACATTTAACGGCCAAGCGCGGATAGCGGAACGCAACATTTTTTCCGCCTCCCCGGTTTTGCTCTGCCTTTTCAAATTATTCCCCAACAAGGCCAGGGTCGGGCTGTCATCTGGATTATAAACCAAAACCTTGCGGTAAAAACTATTGGCTTCATCAATTTTGCCCTGAGCCTGCCAGGTCTGACCGAGCATGAAATAAGGTTTCCATGCCTGGGGCTCCAATTCTGAGGCTTGGGTGTAGTCGGCCCTGGCTTTGTCTATTTCGCCGCTCCTTATGTGTGCTTCACCTTTTTTAACTGCCTCCTCATATTTCATCCGGGCACTAACTTCAGACGGCGTTTTCGCAGGCGTGGCAATCATAACGATGACCAGTAAAAGAATACTGACAACCACACTCTTGCCCAGCATGAATTTGGGACTTAAAACCTTCGACTGAAGCCATGAGTTCTGCTCCAACCACTTCAGTACAAGAAGCACTCCCGCCAGCCCTGCCAATTGAAACAATGGAAACACTAACAGGAACAGGCCATCAAGGTAGTTCCATGATTGCGGATGAGGAAGGGAAAGCACATTAAAAAAATTAGTCGACCGGAGTAATAAGTCAGGGCGGTTGAATATCAGCTCCGCCGTTGACCCGAGAGCTTTCAAAGTAAACTCCTGATCATTATAAGGAAGCACAACTTTATATTGGATGAGCATTGAAAATTGCGCCAAAATGGCAGTCACTCCAAATGCAATGACAGCCCGTACCCCCCATTTGGACCCTGCTTCTGAAATACGCCGCAGAAGATTACCCAGCCCCAGCGCAAAAACGGGGAGCGCGGAGATCAAATGCCGGTGCCCATAAGAAGCCGAGTCTTCCGGATAGATAATCACAATGGCAAAAATTCCTGCCAGATAGGCCAGCAAACCCGGACGAGCTTCTTTCAGCCATTCGTTTTTCAGGAATAAGCCCACCCCTCCCGCCAGGGCCAGCGGCATGGAGAAAAACAAACCCCATTGGGTGGAAAAAAACAGAGCCCATGCCTTTTCAAACAGCGGTATCAAAGAGATGCCGGATAAGCCCTCCCCGGCATATTTCATATGCCTTGGTGGGAATGGAACCCCGTTCAACTGGTACCAGCACACGATCTGCGGAAGCATGACCAGGGAAAATCCGCCCAGTAAGGCTACGCCCAGCACCATTATTTTTTTAACGGTAGCAACAGATTTCAAATCTGCGCGGAAACTCCATAAAAGGTCCACTGCAAACAGGGCAAAAAATGCGATATTAATCACCCTGGTCATGCAAAGGAATCCGAGCAGTGCTCCCAGCACGGCGTAAGGAACAACCAACTGGCT
>PCTK01000041.1:0-4360 GCA_002786505.1 Nitrospinae bacterium CG22_combo_CG10-13_8_21_14_all_47_10
AGATGACGCAGATTGGCGCAGAAACCTGATTTTGAAATTTTTCCTTTTCATTCATGCTTTAATCAACGTCCTTCTGCGAAATCTGCGGAGTATCTCCGCGTCCGCCAAACCAGGGCAAATACTGGCAACCCCCCTCAATCCCCCCTTGTCAAGGGGGAGCAAAGCTATCGCCCATTGCCCCTCGCCAGTGGGGGCTGGCCGTTCAACCCGCTCTGGGGTGGAACTGGTCGTGGACTTCGAGCATTCTTTTTTCAAGAATATGGGTGTAGATTTGCGTGGTAGAAATATCGGAGTGACCCAGCAGTTGCTGGACGGACCTTAAATCTGCCCCTCTCTCCAATAAATGCGTGGCAAAAGCGTGTCTTAACGTGTGAGGGGACACATCGGCTTTAATATTGCAGTGACGCACATAGCCTTTCAACAACTTCCAGAATCCTTGCCGGGTCATGGCTTTGCCTCTACGGGTCAGGAACAATTCTTCCACCTTTTTCCCTTTGGCAAAAACAGGCCGGGAGTTTAATAAATAGTCCTCCACAGACTTCCTTGCAACCATCCCCATCGGAACGATACGTTCTTTGGACCCCTTCCCCATCGTTCTCAGGCACCCGGCCACCAGATCCAGGTTATGGCCTTTCACCGATATCAGTTCAGAGACCCGCATTCCAGTAGCGTATAAAACCTCCAGCATAGCCTTATCCCTGATACCCATGGCAGTATTGCTATCAGGAGAATTCAAAAGTTTATCGACATCCGCCACAGACAAGAGATTAGGAAGCTTTCTCCATCGCCGAGGGGTCTCTAAAATTTCCGCGGGATTTTCATCTAGTTTTTTGTCCTGACACAGATAACGGAAAAAAGATTTAATAGAAGACAAGCTTCGCGCAATGGATGATGCGGACAAACCCTCATCGCGCAATACCAGAAGAAAACCGCGAATATCCACCGTGGTCAGGCAGGACACACTTGCACCGGGAAAAATCCGGGAAAAACGCCGCAGATCCCGGCAATAACCGGCAACCGTGTGAGGGGAATGCCTCTTTTCAATGCGTAAATAATCAGAAAACTCTTGAATTAGTGCATCCATAGTAAAATTATGGTATAAAATTCAATGAGTTACAATTTTTATTTTTCTTTAGCTTAATTCTATCCGATCTGTTACACTTGCTTATTTGAAACATAGGGAATGAAATAGTTAGCGCAATGAAATTAACCCCTTACTGGTTTTTACCCTTCCATAAGCTTCGGATCGTTTAATCTCTCCCTCTGGGCAGATCGATTTCTCCTGCCCGCTTGTTCAGACTGAATCACAGTATTTATTCATTCACAATTTATTTAAAGATCGCAGACGACTATGTTGAATCAGGAATTTATCAGAAATATAGGAATTATCGCCCATGTTGACCACGGAAAAACCACCTTGGTCGATTGTCTCCTTAAACAGAGTGGAATGTTCCGGGACAGTGAACTCTCGCAGACCTGCATCATGGACAGCAACGAACTGGAGAAGGAACGGGGCATCACCATTTTTTCCAAAAACGCGGCGATCAACTACAAGGGATACAAGATCAACATTGTTGACACACCAGGACATGCTGATTTCGGCGGTGAGGTGGAACGGATTTTAAAAATGGTCAACGGGGTTTTGCTTTTGGCCGATGCGGTGGAAGGCCCCATGCCGCAAACCCGGTTTGTGTTGAAGAAATCCCTCGAACTGGGACTCAAGCCCATTGTGGTTGTCAACAAAATAGATCGCCCTGCCGCGCGAACTGAAAAGGTCGTCGATGAAGTTTTTGATTTATTCGTTGAGCTTGGCGCCAATGACGAGCAATTGGATTTTTCTGTTATTTATACTTCCGCCAAACAAGGTATTTCCAGGCAGACACCCACGGGCCCGGACGATGATATCACCCCACTTCTGGACCTTGTTATCGCAAAAATCCCGGCTCATCAAGGGGATGCCCAGGGGCCTTTTCAAATGCTGGTGTCCTCTATCGATTATGATGATTATGTTGGAAGAATCGCTATTGGCACAATCTCCCGTGGGAATATCAAGGCAAAAAGAAGTTACACCCAGATCAATCGTCAGGGAGATATGGAGACCTTCAACCTTACAAAGCTATACACCTTCCAGGGGTTATCAAAAGTAGAGTCTCCCTCAGCGACAACGGGAGATATTATTGGTATAGCCGGAATGAAGGAAGTGGACATCGGGGAAACCATCGCCGACTCCAGTTGCCCTGAGCCGCTTCCAGTTATTGACATTGACGAGCCTACCTTGTCGATACATTTTTCCTCAAACACCTCGCCTTTCGCAGGCCGTGAGGGCCAATTCGTCACCACAAGGCAACTAAGGGATCGTCTTTTCCGGGAAACCCGCTCCAACGTTTCTCTTCGGGTCGAAGAAACCGAATCGCAGGACACCTTCAAGGTTTCAGGGCGCGGTGAATTACATTTAACCATTTTAATAGAGACCATGCGTCGGGAAGGTTATGAGTTTTCCATTTCCCGCCCCGAGGTTTTGATCAAAATAATAGATGGAGTCGCCCACGAGCCAGAAGAGTTTGTCATTCTGGATATTGATGAATCACATATGGGTTCCGTTATGGAAGCCATGGGGAAACGTAAAGCCACTCTGAAAAATATGATTCAAGGAGAAACCACGGCACGACTGGAATTCGTAATACCCACCCGAGGGCTTTTTGGATTTCGTTCAGAATTTCTAACATTGACCAAAGGCACGGGAATCATCAACCGTACCTTTCATAATTTTATCCCACATTGCGGTGAAATCGCCCAGCGCACCAATGGTGCTTTAATTGCCATGGAAAATGGAAAAACAACTGGTTTCTCCCTGTTCAACTTACAGGAAAGAGGCTCCTTGTTTCTCGGAGCAGGTGCTGAAATTTACGCAGGACAGCTTGTCGGTATAAATAAAAAAGATGAGGACATGGTGATCAACCTCTGCAAGGAAAAAAAGCTGAGCAATATGCGTGCATCCGGGTCTGATGTAAATATCATTCTCACACCTCCATTAGTATTGAGCCTTGAACAAATTCTTGGTTTTCTGAATGAAGATGAGTTGGCGGAGATTACCCCCAAAAGCATACGTTTGCGCAAAAAAATCCTCAACGAAAACGACAGAAAAAGATTTGGAAAAACACGCAATCCCATTCCTGTTTCCGTGTCCTGATTGTTCCATTTTCATTGCCCTGATTTTTGAAATGTTGTAAGATTAGCAACCTTTCAGATTTCAGGGCTTCTTTTTGAAATATGTTGTTTTGTTTTCAAGCCTTTGAAAATTTTTCGACAAACAAGCCTTTTTAAATTAAAAGCCGGGTTGGTTTTTATCCGGGAATTGGATTCAAATGCAACGCACGACCCTTGTTCAACACATCCGGCAACAGGAAAAAATCATCCCTGGAGCAACCGGGGAATTCACCAGCCTTATTTATGAAATCATGGTGGCGGCCAAGATCATTTCTCTGGAAGTCAATAGCGCCGGCATCGGAGAAGATATTTTCGGGCTTACCGGAAAAATAAATGTCCAGGGAGAAGATGTAAAAAAACTGGATGAGTTTTCTGATATCACATTCACCACAATTATTGGCGAATCAGGCACGGTTTGCGCCATCACTTCCGAAGAAAGGGAAGAAGCCTATATAGTTCCCCCGGAAAACAATCCAGGCAAATATATTTTCATGATGGATCCTCTCGATGGATCTTCTAATATTGATGTCAATGTCAGCATAGGAACAATATTTTCCATTTACCGTAAAAAAAGTCCGGGAACTCAAGTCACCGATGAAGATCTCCTGCAAAGGGGCGATGAGCAAATTGCCGCGGGTTATATTGCATATGGTTCCAGCACGGTTTTTGTCTACACAACCGGACAAGGAGTTCATGGTTTCACGCTTGACCCTGCATTGGGCGAGTTTTTTCTCTCCCATCCTGATCTGGTCATCCCCGAACAGGGCTCAACTTACAGTACCAACGAAGGCAACTGGGGCATTTGGGATGAACCCCAAAAAGATTTGGTTTCCTATTTGAAAGAAGATGCTCCTTCGTCCGGACGCCCTTATAAATTACGTTACATAGGTTCCCTCGTCGCGGATTTCCATAGGACTCTGCTCAAAGGTGGACTCTTCATGTATCCCAAAGACAAGAATAGTCCCAAGGGGAAATTACGTTTTTCATTTGAAGCCGCGCCGCTGGCATTCATAGTCGAGCAAGCCGGAGGAAGAGCTTCTACAGGAAAGCAACGCATTCTTGATATTACCCCCACTGGCATTCACGACCGCTTACCCCTGTTCATCGGTAGCAAGAATGATGTGGAGATGGCAGAAAAACGCCTGGCGGCTGT
>PCTK01000041.1:4395-13042 GCA_002786505.1 Nitrospinae bacterium CG22_combo_CG10-13_8_21_14_all_47_10
GATGACCCAAACATAATATTCAGTTCTTTGTCACGCAAAGTCGGTTTTTCCAGCCTGTTTAACGCAACCATCAATTTATTATGAAAATTCAAAGCATACGCGGTGTTAAAGATATCCTTCCTGATGAAATCTGGAAATGGCAGTACATCGAATCCATCGCCCACAAAATTTTTCCTCGTTACGGTTTCAAGGAAATACGCCTCCCCGTTTTTGAAGACACCCGACTGTTTTGCCGAAGCATTGGCGAAACGACCGACATCGTTGAAAAGGAAATGTATACCTTTGCAGACCGTGGAGGCGACTCCATCACGCTTCGGCCTGAAGGAACGGCAGGGGTGGTGCGTGCCTATGTGGAACACAAAATGTACAACCCCCCGTCAGTACTCAAAATGTTTTATATGGGGCCCATGTTCCGCTATGAACGGCCCCAGGCGGGACGGTTAAGGCAGTTCAATCAAATTGGGGTAGAAGCCATGGGTTCACCCAGCCCGGTTGTGGATGTAGAAGTGATGACCATGCTCATGGAGTTTTTCAAAGAGTTGGGCCTCACCGACATAAAACTGCAAATAAATAGCCTGGGCAGTAAGGAGTGCCGACCTGAATATCGCGAACTTTTAAAAACAGAAATTGAAAAACATCTGGACCACCTTTGCGCCAACTGCAAGAACCGCTACCAGCGCAACCCTCTGCGCGTCCTTGATTGCAAGTCGGAACATTGCAGTGAAATTGCCGAGGGACTGCCGAAACTCATCGACCATTTAGACCCGGCCAGTGCCGAGCACTTTTCGGAAGTACGCTCCCTTCTGGATGCCGCAGGTAGCCCCTACTCCGTCAACCCCAATCTGGTCCGCGGGTTAGATTATTACAACCGTACTGCCTTTGAGGTCACCTCGCAAAATTTAGGGGCGCAAAATGCCATTTGCGGCGGCGGCCGTTACGACACTCTGGTAGAAGAACTGGATGGGCCCTCGACACCCTGTTTTGGCTTTGCACTTGGACTTGAACGCCTGGTTTCCCTGGTGCCTTTTGATGAAAAAAAAATCCTGCCGAAAAATCCCGATATTTTTCTCGTCTGCCTGGGAGATGAGGCTAAGCCCATCGGATTCCAAATTGCCCACGAACTGCGTGCAAAAGGATTTGGGGTTGAGCGGGATTATGAGATGGGCAGTATGAAAAGCCAACTGCGCAAAGCCAACAAAACACAGTGTCGGTTCACGCTGATCCTTGGAGAAAACGAAATACGCTCTGGAAAATATGTTTTAAAAAATATGGCAACCGGTGAACAAACAGAATGCCTTGCTCAGGAACTGGCAACAGAAATCGCCAGGCTCTCCGCCATACCAGGATAATTCTGCTAAAAAAACCTTTTTGCGCGGGGCGCCATCCTAACACCGAGGTCGGTAATTGACCCCTTTCAATGACCGTGCTAAATTAGCCCCATATAATCATTAACTGAAGATATTATGGCAAGTAAAGAATTACAAGTTCTTGAAGATTATATTGTTCAGAACAAGCTGAAGATTACTAAACAGAGACGCATCGTTCTTAATTCTTTTCTGGGATGCGAGAAACATGTCAGCGCCGAAGAACTTTATAATCAGGTCACCATCACCGACCCAAAGGTTGGGCTGGCCACAGTATACCGCACATTGGCGTTGCTAACGCAAAGCGGCCTGGCTTCGGAACTGGATTTTGGCGACGGGCAAAAACGCTATGAGCATAAATATATGCACGGCCACCACGATCACATGATCTGCACCGAGTGCGGAAAAATTATCGAATTCAACCATCCCCTCATCGAAAAATTTCAGGAAGAAGTTGCCAGCCGAAACGGTTTTACCATCACCTCGCACAAACTGGATATGTTCGGCCTATGTAGCGAATGCCGCTGACCGCTGGCGATGACAATTCCTGGATTTTTTCTGCAATCTGCTAGTGTGGAAGGGATTGGGCGCAACGGAAGCCCACGTAGTTAAAAACTTCGTTCATAATCTGCCCATAGGTCGTGACTTTCGGGAAAACTTTATTCTTGGGATGTAACCAGACTCGGCTGGTTATGCGCAAAGCGCCTGCAGAGGAATCGAAGGCCCCGCCCCGCACAACTTTTGACTCTCCCGTCTCCGGCCCTTGAGGATTATTTTTTGATCGCATTTTATAATACGGCTCATACCAGTCGTTGACCCACTCCCAAACATTTCCCATCATGTCGTACAGCCCGTACTGGTTAGCGGCCTTGCTCCCGACAGGGTGTGTGGTTTCTGCCGAATTATCCACATACCAGGTGTAATCTTCATGCACCATATTGCCCCAGTAGTAGCGGGTGGTCGCCCCTCCCCGCGCCGCATATTCCCATTCTGCTTCAGTGGGTAAACGACAGGTACCTCCGGATTTTTCTATAAATTTCTGCACATCCAAAAAATTGACCTGTTCCACAGGCAGGTTCGCTCCGACGAATTTGGAGGGATTAAATCCCATCACCTTTTCCCAACGTTCCTGGGTCACCTCATATTTGTCCAGATAAAAATCATCCAGGCAAACCTCATGCTCCGGCTTTTCATCTTCCTGAGTGTAATCATTGCCCATGATAAAACACCCGCCTTTTATGAAAACCATTCCTTCAGGAGCTTTTTCGGCTTTTGCCTTATCTTCCGGAGAAAGCTGAACCGGCACGACTCGCTGGTCAGGGAGAGGAGAAGATTCTTCAGACGCCTCCGGCAATTGAGAAAAACTGGGGTGAATCTCTTCACTGGCCTGGTCTTCTGCTTTATCACCGCAGGCAGAAAGCAGGAAAAGAAGACTGAAGGTAATGAGTATTTTATAAAAACGCATTGTTTTAATAAGAGTTGGAAAAGGCGAATGATACCATTTTAATGAGGTTTTACAAAAAAAATATAGGCATTAAATAATTACTGACTTTTTAATTATTTACCTTTAAAAAGTAAAAATGGCCCCACATATACGTATTATTTCAAAAACACCTCAAATTTTTCCTCCAGAAACCGATAAATTAAGAGATGCGTCTCTCCCTTTCACGGAGTTAAATTTTGCAAATGATAAATCCATTCAGCCTTTTCACCTTTTTGATCTTAGTGGCAACGGGCTGTAGCACCTTGGAACAAAGCTTTCAAAAAACACAAAAGGTCATGACCAACCTTGCCAATGCCGCCGAGGACACCTATCGGCCTACCTTGGGTTTGGACAGGGATATCGACCTGCAATTCGCCAAACACCAGTTCAACCGCAGAGAATATGCCGTTTCAGAATTTTATTTAAAAAAGACACTGGTTAATCAACCAGAAAACCGGGAAGCCATCCAACTTCTGCCTTGGGCCTATTTTTTTCAAAAACGTTTTGACAAGGCATTGGCTTCTTTCAAGCAGGCTCACACTCTGCACAAAAAAGATCCTACCCCTTTATTGGGTATGGGCTGGTCTTATTTCAGCCTGAAGGAATACCAGAAAGCCCTGGATAGTTTTGAGCGCGCCGAAAGGTTTACTCCGCATTCCTACGAAATCCACAAAGGCAAGGCTTTCATTCATCTGGAACAACGCCAAAGCCAACTAGCACGAGAAGAGCTGGGAAAAATTCTTTCCCCCAATAAAGTGAACGAGCTATTAGAGAAGTGGACAGCCTCAAACTACGATGACACCGCCGTGCGCTGGGAGATCGTTCCTTCCAATCCTGAATCCAGTTCAATATTTACTTTGCCGGTTGAATATCCCCGATACCGCAGTCTTCTCCTGGGAATGCCTTCAGAAGATGTAGAAGCCCTGGATTCAGCATGGGAAAGCTATTATCAGGGCAAATACACCAAAGCCGCGGACCTGTTCAGCAGTCTGGCCCGGTCAAACTCTCCAAATCTGGATGCGGTAAATGGACTGGCCTGGAGCCTTCTCCAGGCAAAACAAATCAATAAATCAGAAAAAACATTCAAGGAAATCCAGGAACTCTACCCGCAATTTATTGGAGCATTTAAAGGCCTGCGGGAAATCGAGAAAATCAAGAAGCGCCAGGCCGTTTATGTGCAAAATTATATAGATATTGGCAAATACCAACTGGCCGAAAACAAACTGGATGATTTACTCGATCAGTACAACGACTGGGCTCATCTCTATAATCAATACGGGAAGATTCTCCTTGCCCGTAAAGATTATGAAAAAGCCCGGAAATATTTTCTTGACGCACAAAATTTTTCACCCAATGACAGCTCATCAAAAATCGGCCTTGAACAGGTATTAATGGCATTGGATAAACAATTATATAAAGCTGACCAGGCATTTAAAAAAGGGGACTACAAATTAGCGACCCTGATTTATCATGATTATTTGGGGTTGGAAGAATGGCCCTCACCACATTTTAACCTGGCCCACGCCTATAACGGGCTTGGCTGGAGTCAGTTTTACAAAAAGCAGTATGAGTATGCCATTGAAAAGTTTTTGAAATCCATTGAGCATGAGGATTTTAAAGCGTCCTCAGCCAAAGGGCTTGGCCTTTCCCTGTTTGCCATAAAAAATTATCAGGATGCCCTCCCCTACCTGAAAATGGCCTTGCAATACGACCCCAAAAACAAAGACCTGGGTTATAAACTCGACTGGAGCATTTTGCGGAGTGAGTCTCTGAGCTTTTCCCAAAAATATTTTGAAGATATTCTAAAAAAACACCCCCTGCGCGCCTCGCCTTATATGGCTCTTGGTTGGATTCACTACAACTGGCGAAATCCCGATCTCGGAATAGAATATTTTCTCAAAGCTATTTCCCTTGATCCCGATTTTGCAATGACTCCTGAGTTTTTGGCATTACTGGAAAAGGAGCGTTTTGGCTGGCAGGTTTATAATTCGCTGGGTTGGACGTACTATCAAAATAATTTGAATGACCAGGCCATGAAAATGTTCAAACATTCCTTAAAAATTCAACCCAACAGGTCTGAATCTCGCAAGGGGATGGGGTACATCTATTTTCGGCTAGGCAAGTTTGATTCGGCCATAACGATGTTGGAGCAATGTCTGGCTTTAAACCCCGACCCCAACCCTGTATTTGAGCGGGTAACCGGTTCCAATGCCATTTCCCCATTCCTCATGCAGACAACAGCACGGTCAAAACTGGGAAGAGCCCGCTTTATCAAGGACAATGTTCTCGAAGCCATCAACATCTATAATGAAGAAATCATCAGGAACCCCAGCCAGCCCGATGCTTATGACGGATTGGGATGGGCTTACCTCAAACAGGGCCGTAAATTGGAAGCCAGAACCGCCTTCATGACAGCGATTCGACTGGAACCCCTTAATAATTCAGCACAAAAGGGCCTGATGCAGGTCAAACATGCTATTGCCGAAGAAAGCCTGAAAGCCAAACCCGTCTCCCCCTACTACTTCCCCCAAACGAGTCCGAATTAGCCTATTAACGATTTATCTGCGCAAAATCAAAACTTTCAATTGACACCTGCCAAAATTCGCTTAAAATAATTAGAATCCCACTGGTTGTTTAGATATAAAGACGCTCAAACATTTGGGGAGGGAGGGGTACCTTTCTCTTTTCACTGTAGGGGTGAGAAATCATGGAGTTGAATTCAAATTCGACTCCATGATCCCGGGCTCGCTATGCCTGGAGCCAGCTTCTTTACCCAAGATATTTTTTCTCGCCAGCGAAGGTCATTACAAGTTCCTGGAAAAATAACCTTTGCTTATTTTTTTTCTGGAAACATTTCTGCGTAAGAAGATTTAAGACTTTCGACAATGGAAGGATCTGCTAATGTTGAGACATCCCCAAGTTGATTGGCTTCATTGGCGGCGATTTTTCTCAATATGCGCCGCATTATTTTTCCTGATCGAGTTTTCGGTAGCACAGGAGCCCAGTGTATGACATCCGGCGCGGCGATCGGCCCGATTTCTTTCCTGACAAACTGTACCAGAGCCTTCTTTAGGACATCATCCGCTTGTACCCCATCCATCAGAGAAACGTAGGCATAGATTCCCTGCCCTTTTATATCATGCGGAAACCCGACGACCGCGGCCTCGGCAACAGCTTCGTGAAGAACAAGAGCAGACTCCACTTCAGCCGTTCCCAATCTGTGCCCTGAAACATTGATAACATCGTCAACTCTGCCTGTGACCCAATAATAACCGTCTTCATCACGGCGACAACCATCACCGGTAAAATAGTAGCCTGGATAAAGTTTGAAATAAGTCTCCTCGAAACGGGCATGGTCGCCATAAACCGTGCACATTTGACCCGGCCAAGGTTCGGATATCGCCAGCACACCTTCCACTCCATTGCCCTCAAGTACCTTTCCTGTTTCCGCTTCGATCACCACGGGCTTCACACCAAAAAAAGGCAAGGTTGCCGAACCCGGTTTTGCCGGAGTGCAACCAGGCAGAGGCGTGATCAGAATGCCGCCGGTCTCAGTCTGCCACCATGTATCAACAATAGGGCAACGTCCCTTCCCTACATTTTTATAATACCACCGCCATGCTTCCGGGTTAATCGGCTCCCCCACCGTCCCCAAAACCCGTAGGGTAGAAAGGTCATACTTTGCAGGAGTTTCTTCTCCATGCGACATGAGCGCGCGAATCGCCGTCGGGGCAGTATAAAACTGGGTGATTTTAAGTCGGTCCACCACATCCCAAAACCTTCCACAGTCGGGGTAAGTCGGAATACCTTCAAACATGACCGTTGTTGCGCCATTGGCCAACGGACCATAGATGATATAAGAGTGCCCCGTAACCCAGCCAATGTCCGCGGTGCACCACCAGATGTCACCCTCCTGGTAATCAAAAATATATTTATGGGTGAGCGCGGTATATATCATGTACCCGCCGACATTGTGCTGAACCCCCTTGGGTTTTCCCGTTGAACCGGAAGTATAGAGAATGAACAGCGGATCCTCCGCCGACATGACTTCCGCGTCACAATGAGGATCGGCATTTTGCATTTCCTCATGCCACCATGTATCCCGGCCCGGTTGCATTTGCGCAGGAACCTTATCGCCCACACGTTGAGAAACGATGCAGGTTTTAACCACAATCCCTTCCTTTTCGGCCAGCTTCATAGCTTCATCCGCATTGGCTTTCAAAGGCACCGGTTTGGCACCACGGAACCCTCCATCCGTGGTGATGAGGACGGTGCAGGAGGAGTCCACAATGCGATCTGCCAGGGCTGTGGGAGAAAAACCACCAAAAACAATGGAGTGAATCGCCCCTATCCTCGCACAGGCCAACATGGCAACAGCCAGCTCCACCACCATGGGCATATAAATAGAAATACGGTCACCCTTTTTTACTCCATGGCTTTTCAGGACATTTGAAAATTTACAAACTTCTTTATGCAGTTGCCGGTAAGTCAGGCGAATGTTGTCGCCGGGTTCGTTCCCCTCCCATAATATTGCCGTCTGATCGCCTCGTTTTTCCAAATGGCGGTCCAGGCAATTGACCGTAATATTGGTCTCGGCCCCCTTAAACCATTCGATGCGAATGTCGCCCTTCCTGACATCGTAATTATAGTTCCGCACCTGGTCCCATTTCTTGAACCAGGTGAACTTGTCTGCCTCATCCGCCCAGAATTTTTCCGGATCACTGATCGAACGCTCATACATTTCCCGGTATTGATCCATGCTTGAGATCAAAGCATTTGCAGAAACTGATTCAGGAGGATAATAGAATTCCCCACTCATAAATAGCTCTCCAACTTAAGCGTTTGTAAAAAAGCCATACCTTTTTAAAGAGACCGGACAGCCCTGGCCGCTTCTGTCAAGGTCCAGAGTCCATCGGGTTGGCTGAACTCACCATCACGAATATTGAGAACAAAAACACGCATCCGCCCAGGCACCTGTTGCGCGATCATGGAAAACCCTCCACCTGGGGCAAATTGATCACTGATATGAATCGTCTTGCCAAACTGGTCTGTGTTTTCAAATTTTTCATCAAACAGGGTTGCCATCTCATCCCTTGCAGGGAGCCGCCAGTCATCATATCCGGCATATTTATTTTCGTTCAACCCCCGCACATAATCCACGCTATCCTGATAATTAACCCATTTTTTCAAATCAATCATAGAATCGGTCCTGCACCACATAAGGTTATGCAACCTGGAAGTAACCGTGCCGTCTCCATTATCAACAAAAATATTATCCGAACTCATAATGTTTTAAAACTCGACCCAGGTTTAAAAAATAAGATAAAATAGCACATCAACCTTTCCCGGTTCAAAATTAACGTGTCTCAAACACCAGCGCCTCAGAAAAAAATTTTATTGACCCATCTCGACTGGAACCTTCAGAGGTTGGATGAAGTCTTAAAACAGGGAAACACCGATTACTTCAAAAGTGCCGCTCTGCAAAGGTTTGGTCATACTTATACCATGGCGATCAAAAGTATTCGCGGATTTGAGGAATCAAAAGGTGACATCGAAGAATTCAATGACGAGCAATGCATTGAACGGGCCAAGGAAAACGGCTGGACTGAAAACCCACCTCAATGGCAGGAAATGATCGCAGACTTTCGCCGCATCAATCAAAAGCCCGACAAACAGGAAACCGAAGCTGTTTACCAAAAATTGCCCCAATACCAACAAGCTTTCAAAAAACTATATTCTCACCTGAAAAACCTGATTTAACAGGTTGCTGAAAAACTCTTTCGCATGTCATTCTGAGCGT
>PCTK01000118.1:0-556 GCA_002786505.1 Nitrospinae bacterium CG22_combo_CG10-13_8_21_14_all_47_10
CCTTCAAAGAAGAAGTAAATCTATAGTTAAAAAGCATTATAGTTAACTTTTTTGATTAAGCAAAAATAACTTCACAAAAATAAGCAAAAAAATGAAAAATCACAAAAAATATGAGCGCACACCCAGTTTTGGTGTCCCTGCAACCCTCCCCCCTATTAGGCTCAACCCAATATTTCCGATGATTTGACTATACCATTACTCACGGCTGGGATATTTTAGCTTCTCATCATGGCTCAAGGCGCGTAGCTGTTTCATTTCCAAAATACAAATTAATAAGGCCTGAAGACTAAAAGTCGGGGGAAGGATAAAGGTTTATCTAGGGACTAAGCGGAACTTGAGATACTTCATCAACTTGCAACCCTGTTGTTTGGTGGATGAGGTGAATCACACTCTCATCCATCATCTCCATCAATGGTCCGGGGTACAATCCAATACACAATACGAGGATCGCCAATGGAATCAGCGTAGCCAATTCCCGATTTGATAAATCCGGGAGCATTTTGGCGGCTTCTGTATTTGGCTCTCCCAACGCCACCCTTTGGAGCATCCACAACAT
>PCTK01000118.1:578-2026 GCA_002786505.1 Nitrospinae bacterium CG22_combo_CG10-13_8_21_14_all_47_10
CAGCCCATAGAGATAAGAACCAAGGCAAAGCTGATATAGGAAGTTCCTACCAGGACTAAAAATTCGCCAATGAAATTACAGGTGCCTGGTAGCCCAAAGGCGGCGACTGAAAACAAAAAGAACAAGGCAACAAATCTTGGCATGGGTTTATGCAAGCCGCCATAGTCAGAAATCGCTCGACTGTGAGTGCGGTCATACAATTGTCCAACGGCAATAAATAAGGCCGCAGTAGTAATCCCGTGATTAAACATTTGCAAGACGGCCCCCTGGATACCTTGGCTATTGAACACAAAAATTCCGAGAGTAACAAAACCCATGTGGGAAACGGAAGAATAGGCCACCAGCTTTTTAAGGTCTGACTGAGCCAGGGCCAGATACCCTCCATAGATAATGGCTACGACCGATAACCACAAAATATAGGGTGCGAAATTTGCCGAAGCCTCTGGAAACATAGGCAAACAAAAACGTAAAAACCCATACCCTCCCATTTTCAACAGCACCCCAGCCAGAATCACACTGCCAGCCGTAGGGGCTTCGGAGTGCGCGTCCGGGAGCCAGGTGTGAAAAGGAACCATTGGCATTTTTATGGCAAAAGCCAGAAAAAACGCCAGGAATAACCAGAATTGCGTGTTGGAAGAATAAGTTTGCTCAGATAACACCAACAGATCGTAGGTATGTCCTCCATTGAGATAAATACCCAATATTCCCACCAGTAACAGTAAACTGCCTGTTAGACTGTACAAAACGAATTTAAGCCCAGCGGCAATACGATTCGGCCCTCCCCAGAGAATTATCATGAAATACATGGGAATCATTGTAAGTTCCCACAACATGAAAAACAGGAAAAGATCCAGGGCGGTAAAGACCACAATCATGGCGCCTTCAACCAGCAAGATAAGCGAGAGATAGGCTCGTACTCGTGTTGCGATTCCCGTCCACGAACAAAGGACACAGAGTGGACAAAGAAGCGCTGTGAGTATCACCAAAAGAATACTGATGCCATCAACACCAACCGCGTACTGAATATTAAACGTGGGCATCCATTCCATGCGTTCCACGAACTGCATGCCTTTCTGGGTGGAATCAAAATTCTTCCAGAGTATCAGCGAAAGGAAAAACTCCACCATTGTGAAACCGAAGGCAATTCGTCGAACCGATTCATCATCACGCACAAATGCCAAAATGACGATTCCTGAAAAAGGAACGGCAATCATCCAGCTAATCAGATGATCCGTCAATATAGCCATAAAAACCTCCGTTCTACGAAAGAAACAAACTCCGGGCTTTTCAAGTTAGCGCATGAAAGATGACGTAAGGCCATTCGCAACCAGTTCCTTTTTTATAACAGGGGTACAAATCGGTAACTCATTATACAAAGATATATAACAGGCCCGTCATCACCACTAACCAAAATATCATTACTAATATATTGATGTTGGATGGTACGG
>PCTK01000118.1:2307-2449 GCA_002786505.1 Nitrospinae bacterium CG22_combo_CG10-13_8_21_14_all_47_10
TTACCAGACAGGCATCATAGATTTCATCAAAATACCCTTTATTCCAAAACAGGACATACAATCTATTGCTTCTCCCATTTGTTCTGGAGACCTGATGTTGAGATCGAACCTGTGCTGAGTAGGCATAGGCCCACCCCGCAAC
>PCTK01000118.1:2458-4748 GCA_002786505.1 Nitrospinae bacterium CG22_combo_CG10-13_8_21_14_all_47_10
AAGAGAAACCACAAGCCAAAAAGGAAAGCCCTGCCCGACTGCACCTTCGCCCAACGTGACTCCTGGGAAGGTCAAAGCCGGAGCAAGAAAGTTGGCGAACCAACTCCAGAACAGGGCCAATAGCCCCCCTGCAAAAACCGTAGCCAGAGTAAGACCCGTTAAAATAGAGCCATTTAAAAGCTGTGGACGAACAGATTGCGTCTGCAAACCCTGATGTCCTGAAGTGGGCCAGCCCGTCTTTGGACCGTGAACAAAAAGCGAGGTGACACCTTTAAAAAGATATTGAGAAGCCACAAATACCGTGATCAAGCCAATGACTTTGAATCCGATCGTGGCAGAAACAAACCCCGTGACCGCCCACAAATATTCATACGGTCCGGAAAACAGTACTAACGGCGGCACTAACGCCAACACCAGAGCCCCGCCATATAAGACCCCCATGCCCCCAGAGACAGGGTGTCCATGCTCACCCTGCCCAAGGCCCCGCTCCACTGATCGTAACGCATTTCCGGTAGACAGAAAAAAGAACGCCTTGTAGCACCCATGGGCAAGAAGGTGGAAAATCGCAACTGCAAACGCACCCAAACCACAGGCCATAACCATGAACCCGATTTGACTAATCGTCGAATAGGCCAAAATCTTTTTGATGTCCGATTGAGTTAAGGAAACTATCCCGGCAAATATCGCGGTAGTGGCGCCAATAAAGAAAATGAACGCCATGGCGTACGGAGAAAGTATTATCAACGGACTCAATCTCACCAACAAAAAAGGCCCCGCATTCACCATAGTGGCCGCATGAATAAGCGCCGAGACCGGAGTCGGGGCTTCCATCGCTCCGGGTAACCACACGTGAAACGGTATTTGTGCTGATTTCCCCATAGCCCCTATAAAGAGGAAGAAGGGAATGAGCGTCACAGGATAGATATGAAGGTCCAAGCCCATCCACCCTAATATATTGATGGCATGGTCCTGCATGCCTTCAGCCTGGGCAAGAATGGTCTGGATATCGAGTGTACCAAAGGTGAAAAAGGTTAGAATGATGCCAAAAATGAATCCTGAATCCGCGACTGCGTTAACGAGAAAAGCTTTGGTGGCCGCCCGGCCCGCTGAAGGTCGTTCTGCCGCGTGAGAAATTAACAGATAGGAACAAATCCCCATAACTTCCCAACTGACCAACGACATCAAAAGGTTGCCACTCATGACCAATAAAATCATGGAAAAAGTAAACAAGGCAATGACGGCGAAAAAACGGTTATATCGTGACTCTCCTATCATGTAACGAGAGGAATACACATGCACGACCCCACTTACTCCTGTGACCAAAAGCAAGAGCAGAACTGTCAGTTGGTCAACGAACAAAGTTAAATCAATGGTTAAGGAACCCGATTGAAAGAGGCGATAAAGAGATATCGTAAAGGGTCCATTTCTCAACACTTCAATGAAAGCGGCAACTGATAACACAAAGGAAAAACCAATAGCAGGGATCCCAATCCGGTGACTGTTCTCACCCCAACGACGTCCTCCCAGCAGAAGAATGAGGCCAGCCAGAAGGGGAAGCAAAGGAATGAGGACGAAAAGAGCCATAATTTCCCTCAAAGACCCGGTGGTAGAGCATGGTTCAACAACATTTGAACAATGGGGGAACTGAATAAACCAAGAATCATGATAGTTGCGGACGTGACTCCCAGAGCCAGTTTAAATGGGAGGGGAATTTCACCATACTGAACGTCCAATCCAGTTGATGTTTGACGGAAAATGGCCTCAAACAGTTTAACGAAATAGGCAAGCGTCAAGAGCGTGGAGAGCACTACCGCCGCGACCGAAACATAACTGCCCGCTTCCAACGCCCCAAGAATGATGTACCATTTGCCAAAAAATCCACCCGTCGGAGGCAGGCCAATCATGCCTAAGGCCAAAACAATTAAAGACACCGTAAGCCATGGGGCTTGTTTCCTGACACGCCCTATGTCGTCAATAGTTTTGACCCCATAATGACAAGACGCCACGCCTGCTAAAAAAAACAAGCCAGCTTGCATAACAGCATCGTTCAATAAATAAAAAACTCCTCCGGCAAACCCGGTTTGGTTGCCTTGACCGATTCCAATGAGAATGATACCGATGTGCGAAATTCCTCCATATGCGAACATCATTTTAATATCCCGCTGGGCCAAGGCCAGAGACGCGCCTATGACCGCCGCCAATGCTCCAAGAACTGCGACAAGTAGCAAAACAGGAACGCCAAAAATAACAACGGGCACATTTAAGACCCAATAGACTATTTTGACCCACG
>PCTK01000193.1:0-3815 GCA_002786505.1 Nitrospinae bacterium CG22_combo_CG10-13_8_21_14_all_47_10
ACCACTGGAGCCACAATCCAGAGCTCTACCAACTGAGCTACGCCCACCATCAATTTTTATTTCAAACCAGATTAAGCAGAGGCAAAGTGTAATCTAACTTTAAACCTTTGTAAAGGGTATGCTAACGGTTCCGGGAAATTATTTGATGACGCGCAGGTGGCTACGGTCGCGTTTGCCCTCGGTTTTGGGGTCTGCGGAGGGTTTACTACCTGGTTTCACAGCTTTCAGCGGGGGTTTTTGGGGCGGGGCAACCATTACCTGGTCTGCCAGGTTCATATCCGCCGGGATGCTTTCTTCCCACACCTGACCGTTCTTCATTTTCGGGTCGTAGATGGCCCACACCGCACCAAAAGGAATGACGCATTGGTGCGGACGACCATTAAAAGCCAGCGTAGCAAATATTCCTTCTTCCGTGATTTCAACCGGTCGCTTGAAGTTGAGGTTGAAGATCAGGTTCAGCGACGAATTGTCTTTATGGCTCGCCGGGACATCCACTTCCGGTAGTCGGGCATCGAGGCAAACCATGGCATCGCCTTCTTCCAGCAGGTATAAGAGAAAATCGTATTTCTTTTTGCTCAAGTCATCCATTTGTTTAAAATACCATAAATATTCAATGGGTTAAAGGGAGCAAAGCGGGTGGCGGAGAAGTTTTTGCCGACCTTTCTCCTTTTTGTTTGAAATTGCGGCATTAAAAAGCGCAGGAACGTGATTAAAATAAATGCTGTGCTTGCCGGTGAATGTGGGAAGTGCTAACATCGAATTTTTTTAACCGAAGGGGATTGATATGGCGGGATTGAGATGGCTTGTGGGTGCAGGGGTTTTCGTCAGCTTTTTAGCCGTTAACGGGCTTTGTGGCGCGGAAGGTTTAAAGACCATTGAGGTGTGGAAGAATCTGTTCACGGTTGTGAATGGAGACGGGGTGGACTCGAACACCACGTTTCTCATTACCAAAAAGGGAGTCATTGTGGTGGATACCAGGGTGACACCGGGAGAAGCGAAGAAGGTGATGGCAGAAATTCGCAAGCATACGGATCTACCCATCCTTTATACCATCAACACGCATTACCACGGCGACCATACGTTTGGTAACCAGGTGTTCGAAGGTAGCGGAGCCATCATCGCCCATGAAAATGTTTTAAAGAGCCTGGTCGGGGCTTCTGGTCAGGAGCATCTGGATTTTTTCAAGACCATGAATATCCCCGGAATGGAGGAGACGGTCATCACCCTGCCCAATATGTTGTTCAAGGATCAAATGGAGATCTTTGTCGGCGGGTACCATTTAAAACTGATTCATGCGCGGGGCCACACGGACGGTGATTTGTTCATCTATATTGAGGATCTGAAAACCCTGATCACCGGCGACCTGGTTTTTAATGGCAAGATTCCATACATGGGCGATGCTTATATTGAAGACTGGCTTTCTGCGATGAACAAACTGGGGGATCTGGATGCGGAAATTTATATTCCGGGTCATGGCGCGCCCGGTGGCAAGCCCGTATTCATCGCGATGAAGCATTACCTGCTTAATCTTAAAGGAATGGTTCTCAAGCAGTTGGAAGAGGGCAAGTCCCTTAAAGAGACGCAAGACGCGGTGCGGCCGGTTTTGATGGAAAAATATAAAGGCTGGAAAAACCTGGACTGGCTGGACGCGAATATCCAACGCGCCTATCTGGAGTACAGTATAAAGCAGGGAACCTGAGAGCCCTGCAAGGGCCTGGCCGCTACGGGTGCAGACCTTTTTTCTTCCAGTAATCCCGCAGTGAGGTGGAAGCGTCCAGACAGGTATCCAGATAGGTATGGTTTGCCGGAATCATTGGCATGACATGGCCGTGGCTTTTGTCGTTGTAGGGATACTTGACATCCAGAACGTAGGGGCCTTTATGGTTGAGCATGCGCTTTAACGCCGGAACAACATCTTTCGGGTGGGAAATGCTTTCGGACTTGATTCCAAAAGCGTGCGCCACCTCGGCAAAATTGGCGTCTCCTATGAAAGTGTGACCACGCAGGGATTTGTAAAAACGGTCTTCCCATTGGGCCACCATTCCCAGATGAGCGTTATTGAGAACAATATTTTTTACCGGGATATGCTCTATTTTAAGAGTTTGCAGTTCCTGAATATTCATCAGGAAACTTCCATCGCCTTCAATGTTGATGACCTGCCGGTCAGGAAACGCAACCTGTGCTCCCATGGCGGCGGGCAGTCCATACCCCATCGCTCCCAAGCCCGATGAGCACAGCCATTTATGCGGCTTATCGAAGTCGAGAAACTGGGCCGACCACATTTGATGCTGACCAACGCCGACTGAAAAAATAGCATCTTTATCGGCGAGCTTATTGATATCGGAGATTACAGATTGCGGGACTATTTCGTCCTCCTTAAGTTTAAACTCCAGAGGAAATTCTTTCTTCCAGTCCTGTATCTGTTTTACCCAGGGCTTGATATCTTTCTTGGGCTCGACGTAGCCAAGAAGAATTTTTAATGCCTGTTTGACATCCCCCTGAATGGGGATATCGACCAGAACATTTTTATTGATTTCCGACGGGTCGATATCAATATGGATGATCTGCGCATTTTTGCAGAACTCTGCCAGCTTGCCGGTAACCCGGTCGTCAAAACGCACTCCCATAGCGATGACCAGATCGGCATGGTTGATAGCGATATTGGCATAAACCGCCCCATGCATCCCCAGCATACGCAAAGAAAGCGGGTCGTTGGAGGGGAAAGCCCCCAAACCCATTACCGTAGTGGTGACGGGGATGCCGGTCTTTTTAACAAAGGCTCGCAGGTCTTCCGAGGCCCCACTGCTGATGATGCCGCCCCCCGCATATATCAAAGGACGTTTTGCGGTTTGAATGGCGTGCGCCGCTTTTTTACATTGCAGTACAGAAGGTTTTTCGTTGGGGCGATAGCTGGGGCAGTCAAACGAAACGTTAAAATCAGCGATGCCTTCCTGCTGTTGAATATTTTTGGGGATATCGACCAGAACGGGTCCGGGTCTGCCTGTCCGGGCAATATGAAAAGCCTCGTGAATGACCCGCGGAATTTCCACGACGTTCTGGACCATATAACTGTGTTTCACCAGCGGGAACGTGGCCCCTATGATATCTGTTTCTTGAAAAGCGTCACTGCCTAAAACCGTGCTGGGAACCTGGCCGGTGATGGCGATAATGGGGATAGAGTCCATTTTGGCATCAATGATGCCGGTAATCAGATTGGTGGCTCCGGGACCTGATGTTGCCAGGCAGACCCCTATATTTCCTGTAGCGCGGGCGTATCCCCCCGCCGCGAAGGCGCCGCCTTGTTCGTGGCGGGGCAGAACCATGCGGATTTTCTTGGTCAGTGTTAATCCTTGATGGATTTCCATGGAAGCTCCACCAGGATAGCCAAAAATAACTTTGACACCCTCATTCTCAAGAGCTTTGACCAGAATATCCCGGCCCTTCATGGGGCGTTCGGATGATGGCGCAGATCTGTTGATGGAAACCAGTTTTTTTGTTGAGTTCTTTTTCGTAGTCATGGTGAAGAAAAACCATATCTGAAATGAACCTTGAAGTCAAATTCAATCAGCCCTCAAGCTCTTTTTAGTCAGGGTTTTATGGAAAGATTGTGATTTGTCAGGAAGTCCCGCCTGCCAGAGTTTTCAGAGCGTTCAGAATGATTCCCTCCCGCAGGCTGTATTCGCTGACCAGAAGGGGATCACATTGAAATGCTCGCATGGTTTCCAGAACGATTACTGTTCCGGCTATGATTAAATCTTCACGCCCCTGTTCAAGAGGTTTTAACGCCAACCGCTCGTTGAGAGATTTTTTTTTCA
>PCTK01000193.1:3864-10568 GCA_002786505.1 Nitrospinae bacterium CG22_combo_CG10-13_8_21_14_all_47_10
AATTTTATCAGGGTCGTAAGGATAAATATTTTCCTGTAAAGCGGCCAGTGTCGTGACGGTTCCCGCTGTGCCGATCAAAACCTGCGGCATGAAGGCCGAGAGCTTTTGCCTGATGGCCTGCAATTCGGTTCGCAAGTGCGTGGTAAGGTTTTCATACTCTGTATTATCCACAGGGTGCCGGTGAATAAACTTTTCTGTCAGCCGCACTACCCCTAAAGGACTACTGCAAAAACCGACGATATTTTTTCCTTCAGAGAGAATGAATTCTGTACTACCGCCGCCAATATCAAAAGTGAGTATCTTGCGGTTCTCATGCGGTATTTTCCAGAAAACTCCTTCCAGGGTGAGGCGGGCTTCTTCCTCCCAGGGGATGATTTTAATGTCGATGCCCGTTTTTTTCCGGGCAAGGTCAACAAACTCCTTGCCATTGGAGGCTTCCCGTACCGCGCTGGTGGCTACAGCGTATAGGGGAGGGTTGCCATTATCCAGGCAATCCCGGCGGAAGGCAGATAAAGCGGAGAGGGTGTCAGATATCCTGGACTCCATCAATTTCCCATGGTTGTCCATTCCCTCGCCAAGACGGGTGATCACCCGCCGGGATACAAGGATACGAAAATTCAGGTTTTCGTCAAACTCCAGAATCAGGAGCCGAACGGTGTTGGAGCCAATATCGATAGAAGCGATTCTTTTCATTCAACTTTAAATCGGGAAAGCTTTTTCGCTGTCCATGGTGAGCAGTAGATAAAATCCAAGAGCCGTGAATAGCAGGTTGGGGCCCCACGCGGCCATAATCGGATCAAAGGTTCCTCCGCGCCCCAGGGATATGCTGAGGGCGTAGAGGAAAGAAAACACAAACCCCATCGCCAGATTCACTCCTACACAAAACAAAAGACCCCCATGCCTGCTGGATCTCAGTGAAAGGGGGATCGCCAGCAGGGCTAAAACAATGCTGATGAAAGGATAAGACAGGCTTCGGTGCAGGTCGATCCATTTTTGGGAAGTATCCTTGCCTTCCTGAGTTTGAACCTGAATGGTCGTGTACATTTCAGTCAGGCTCATCTCTTCCGGCAGTTTACTTACCTTGGCAAAATCTGTGGGGGTTTCAGAAACCGGAAACGACCGGCTCTCAAAATATTCTGTGGAGACCAGTCCTTTCAGGTCAAAATGACGGACGTAACCATCAATGAAATACCATTTATCCACCGACCAGATCGCGCTTTGGGCATCGATTCTCTGGCTGATGCTGTAGTCTTTATCCGGGATTAAAATGATAACCTTTTTCAGGATTGATTTTTTCGGATCAAAGGAGTTAATGCTCCAAATGGAATGGTCCTTGGCCTTGAGCCAAAGATTATTTTGCGGGATTTTCCCATAGTTCAGGTTTTCGCGAACCTTACTAAGAAAAATATAATTCATTTTCTGGGTGGTGATGGGGGCAATATACTCGCTACTGGCTAGCACCAGAAAAGAAATAAAGACCGATGCTCCGAGGATCGGAAACGTGATGCCGGTGACACTGATACCGCAGGCCTTCATGGCGGTGAACTCATTTTGTCTTGCCAGCGAGGCGAGCGTGATCACGGTGGCCAAAAGTACGCTCTGGGGTGCCATGTAGCCAGCAATGAAGGGTATTTTATAAACATAATAAGAAACAAGGTCGATGAGCGGGGCATTTTTAGCCATGAACTCATCCACACGCTCGAAAAAATCAATGATCAAATAAATCCCAATCAATCCGGTCACAGTAAGCAAGTAGACTTTCAGGAACATGAACAGCACATATTTTTTGAGAATCATCATGGCCGGTCAACCTTGTTTCCGGTTTCTGCATTGAGCCTGGGAATGGCCTGCTTTAAAATCTGGCCCAGTGGTTCCAGATCCGGACGGGAATGGATTGTGTCCCGGATGTACTGCAAAGTGGGGTCCAGATATTCCAGGTATCGTTCATTCTTATGCTCCATGTATTGAAACGCAAAGGTGCCGATGGCTTTCAGGTTTCTCTGGACGGACATCCAGTCGAAAATTTTCAGGAAATGGGAATGGGGGATGAGCTTGCCTTCTTCCTGCTCCATGCGTTGGAGATAATAATTCAGCAACTCACTTCGGGTTTCCTCAGCCAGTACCACGTAGGAGTCTTTCAAAAGGGACACTAAATCATATTGCCGCGGACCCATTCGGGCATCCTGAAAGTCAAGGAGCAGAAGGTTGTCCCCCCGAACCATTAAATTTCTTGAATGAAAATCCCGGTGCACGAAAACCCTTTCTTCTACGGCCAGGGTTTCGCAGAGCCCAAGCAGGGCCGATCGGACTTTCAACTCATCATCCTGACTCAGCCCGCGCTTCAGGTATCCCTGGATATAGTGCTTTATCATGAAGTCCATTTCCCACATCAGTTTTTCAACATCAAATTTCAGCGTATAGGCAGGACAATAAGGCCTCATGTTTTGGGTGACGCGGGTCTGCATGATTATAATTAGATCTATGGCTTTCTGGTACCAGGGAATAATATCTGAATCATGAGCCAGGTCCTCTAAGTGTGTGTCGCCGCCATCCTCAAGGAAAAGCAGGCCCCGCTCGGCATCGTAGTATAAAATTTCAGGGACCGGCATATTCAAATGAGTTAGAAAATTTTGCATGCGGTTGAAATCCGGTTCTTTTTCAGAGCTTGCTGATTTCAATTGCATGACAATGAGGGATGATTTTTCTGCGGGAGGACAGAAATAGTTGACCCGGAAATAGCTTCGGTCTGAGGCATCCCCCTTGAGGGAGAAAAACTCAAAGCGGGAGATGGGTTGCTTGACCAGGGGTTCCAACCGCGACTTTAAATAGTCTCCGTCGAAGCGTCCGTTTAAGGGCTCCTGTAAGGGCTTCTGGTCGTTATCCATTTTTGTGTCGAAAACTTTCATTAAAAAAAACTATTTCCTTTGTCAAACATCTAATGTAGCATTCAGAATTTTAATAAACCAGAACGGAGATTTTTTGATGCCGAAACCAAGTTATCATATTTTAGTGTGTACCAACAGCCGACCACCTGGACACCCCAGGGGATCTTGTGGAGAAAACGGTTCCAACGCCATATTTGAAAAGTTGGCAATGGGGGTGGAGCAAAAAGGGCTGTTTGGTAAATGTATGGTTGCAAATACCGGATGTCTCGGCCCCTGCGGAGTGGGCCCGGTTGTTGTTGTTTACCCGGATGGTGTCTGGTACCAGAAGGTCCAGCCGGAAGATGTTGAAGAAATTCTCGATCAGCACATTGCCCAGGGGAAAAAGGTTGATCGTTTGGAAGTCCCGGACGAACTCTGGGGCTAACTGCCAGCCGCAGATAACCGGCTCGTTGCCAAAGGAGACCTTAGCCTTCGTGCCCGGAACGGGTATGTGATATTCCAACATTTACTTCATGCCCGGAACGGGTACTTCAAAAAGAGCTTTGCATAACCCCCCTGACCCCCCCTTGTCAAGGGGGGAATTATTTTAAAACCCTCTCCCTTGAAGGGACTCAAGCCTGATCGTCTGTTTGCCAAATTGAGTTACTCTGCGCTGGTTCCGCGCCCAGTAGTGACCCGGATCAGCTTTTGCAACCGGGTCCAGAGTTCTTTTCTCCCCGTATGTTTTGTGCTGGAATAGACGGCAAAATCCAGGGCATTTTTTCCCATGAACGCGGCCTTAATTTGTTTGACTTGTTTGCTACGCTCCGAAGCCGAAAGCTTGTCGGCCTTGGTGATCACCAGAATATAATCCCTGTTCAGTTCCTCCAGCCATTCTTTCAGGGTCAAATCCAGCTCAGTCGGTTTGCGCCGGATATCCACGATAAAAATGATGGCGGTGAGGGGTTTGCGCTGTGTCAGGTATTCTTCGATCATTTTTTTCCATTGTCTTTGCAGGGCCGGGGGCACTCTTGCGAATCCGTAGCCCGGAAGGTCGGCAAACATCACAGTGTCATTGATGTTAAAAAAATTAATTTCGCGGGTTTTTCCGGGAGAAGAACTAATGCGCACCAGCTTTTTCCGGTTGAGCAGGGACTTGATGAGGGAAGACTTGCCGACATTGGACCGACCCACAAACGCGAACTCCGGCAGTGCTCCTTTTGGGTATTGTTTGGCGGAAACGGCCCCGGCTATAAATTCCGTGGATATGATTTTCATGGGCCAAACTTGTTGATGACAAGCCCCGATAAAAGTTTGGGATAGAAAAAGGTGGCCTTCTGCGGCAGGCGCACACCCTTTTCAGCCAGTCGGCGCACCTGTTCTATGGGAGTGGGGTTCATGAAAAATGCCACATCGTATTCGCCGCTATCTACCATCGCCATAGCTTCTTCAGAGTTTACCTTGTAAGAAACATATTTCTGCCCGGATTTTTCCCGCGTATCAATCTTGAGGATGTGTCTGAAAAGCAGGGCATGGAGTTGCGCGACATCCAGAACCTGCATGTCTTCGGGCTCGTTGGGGCCCAGAAGAGGCAAAACGTTTTTTTTGTCCTTCACCTTTAATAGGAAGATGTGCTCTTTTCCCATATACAAGCAGAAAGTGATTTGCGTTTTGCCCATTTCCTTGAGACAGGATTTGACCTCAGCTCCATTTACCGGGCCGGACCAGGGAGTAATGTCAAAAAATTCTCCGGCTTTTTTAAGGAACGATTCCCGGTCAAAGGGTTCTGGGCTTTTCACCACCCGATGGATAGGAAAGATCGACATGGAATCCGAATCCATATTGGTCAGAAACATCATGACGTGGGCGCAATCTTCCACCTTGCCTTGGTTGGATTCCGCGAAAGCCAGAGCGGTTTCGTAACGGTGGTGCCCATCGGCGATATATATTTTTTTGTGGCCAAGTTGGTCCGAAATTTTCTGGCAAATGGCGGAATTTTTCAAGCGCCATATGCGATGGACAACGCTACCGTCATCAATCACGGATAGAGGTTCCAGGTTGCCTTCGTCCTTGAGCAGGGCATCAATATTTCCCTCAGGGTCCGAATACAATCCAAAGATGGGACTGAAATTGGCGTGGCAGGCATTGAGCAAATGTGTGCGATCGGTCTTGGCCTTGGAAAGCGTGAACTCATGCGGGAGGATATTGCCTTCGCTGAATGCTTGCGTTTTGACCCTGGAGAAAAAACCCGTTCGGCAGAATTTTTCTCCTTCAAACTCATACTCCTGACTGTATAAGTAAAATCCGGGTTGCGGGTCGCGGACAAGAACCCCTTCCTCCAGCCATTGTCGAAATATGGCCGCGGAACGAGTATAGCGGTTGTCCATTTCCGAGTCGGTGGAAAACTCCTTGCCCAAAATCAGGCGCACGACATTATGCGGGTTTTTCTGATACAGAGATTCCTGAAGAGCGGGAGAAATCACATCATAAGGGGGAGCCGTAACTTCTATGAGAGGCCCGGTGACCTTGGTGTTATAGAGCAGGCCGTGGAATGGTTTTACTTCAATCATTAGCAGGATCTCACTTTTTTATAAATTTTACGGAAAGGAGGGGTGTCCTTTTTTGCCATGAAATGATTATAGCAAATAAATGCCGCCAACAAGACCAGCCACTTATAATGCTTCGCACTGGCACAGTTCCCGGATGTACTGCACCAGAGAGTGGATCGTGTCTTCATCAAGAGTGTGCCCCCAGGCAGGCATGCAGGGAGCCCGGCCTGTCGAAAGTCCGCCAAACTTGATGGCCTCAAAAAGTTGTTCATCCGTCCGGGTTTCCAGGTATTCGGCTTTGGTATGGTTGCGCGGTGGGACGGTGAGGAATTTGGCGTTGATGCCGTCGCCCTTTCCATTTATGCCATGGCACTGGGCGCAGTACCATTGATAAGTCTGCCGGGTCTCTGCCGTGACCTGCGCGAGTTTGGGTTGTGGAGTCGGCGGGACAGTTTCGCGTACCTCCTGCTGTGTGGGAGGTTTTACAACGGGGGTAGCCTGCTCATTTTGTCCGCAACCGGTGATCAAAAGGAATATTATTCCGGCGAGTAAAATTTTTTGATTCATGGTCATGGCTTTATTTTATATTTTCTTTTTTCAGCGTCATGATAAACCGGGTGAATTGGCCCAGAGTGGCAGGGTCCATTTTATAGCGTGGCATACGTCCTTTTGCCAAGTACGTTTCCGGCGAACTCAGCCAATCGGCGATCCAATCTGCTTGCAGTCGGTTTCCGGCGTTGACGAGAGATGGGCCGGATATGCCGCCGCGGACTTTCCCCGCCAGATTCAAACTTTGATGGCAGGAGATGCACCCGAATGTTCGCTCAAACTGGTACTTGATTTTGGCTTGTTGCCCCTTCGATAGAGGCTCTGTGGGAGCCGGAGTGGAGCCGGGAATTTTCAAACTCATCAGGCTTTCCACCAGGCAGTTTAAATCTTCTTCAGGGAAAGACGGGTGCACCGGTCGGTTTTCAGTACTCCCCTGTAAAAATTCGGGATCGTTGATGAAACCAGCAGGCCGGATGACTTCAGGCTTTTTCAGGAACTGCTTCAACCATTCTGGTTGGAACTTGTTTCCCGCATAATGCAGATCCGGCGCCGTTAAACTGGTTTCTTCAGTGTTCAATCGGTGGCAGGAACCGCAGTTTCTGTCCTCCAGGATTCCGGCACTGGCATTCGCTGATAGCAGGAGCCCGCTTAATATGAGAATTGCGAGGTTTTTCATTGTATTGGTTTAAGGGATGACGGGTTGCTTTTATCAGGTGTTTCGTCATCCTGGAAAAGGTTGTAT
>PCTK01000193.1:10579-12888 GCA_002786505.1 Nitrospinae bacterium CG22_combo_CG10-13_8_21_14_all_47_10
AATTTCCTTTTGCTGGGTTGGTGCCGGGGTTCCCGGTTCCTGCTGGACGGTTTCTTGCGGGCCTGGCTGAATTTCGGCGGCAGGAACTGTTGGCTCGATTTTCACAAACTGGTTTTTCCCGGCATCATAATAAAGATCATCAATTAAGGGTGGTGGCCCCATCAGGTTTTCCCGAGCGAGATGCCTGGCATCATAAGGGAATTCACGCCGGGTAAGCAGGCGGGGGAAACTCAATTCACGCAAGTTCAAGAAGCGGAATGATCGATAACGGTCTGTCGTTCCCAGCAACGCGGAGATTTCTTCGGTGTTGAGAAAACGGGTCTCACCAGCCGGGAAAGCTGTTTGCAGAGGTTCTCCTTTTTGTGTCACGCCCTGTTTGATTTGGAACTGCGGCAACACCTGATTGTTGAATCGCAATTCATCAAAAAACGAAGCCGCGTTTTTAATATTCTGCCGCAGAGGGTCGCCCAACCCGGCTGTTAATTCGTTTTGGTGGCAGGATTCACAACTGCGTACCGTTTTGCGGATCGTATGCGGGGAATAGGCGGTCCAGATCAGGCCCGCGCTTCCATCCAGAGTCAATGGTGGTTCCGCGCGTTTTGTCGGAATTCCCAGAGGGCTGGTTTGGTCCGTAATGAAATACTGGTAACGTGGTTTCAGTATGGAATATTTTCCGCGATCATTTTTTCCTAATACCAGGTCCGACCAACTGGTCTCTGTAAACACCGACCACCAGAACCCCGGCAAACGGTCTCCTTCTATTCTATCAGGGCGGGACTTTGCGGAGAGCCAGTTGATCATTCCCTGATGATCAGAGTCTTTTGTTGAGAGTTGTTCCTGCAGGTCGGGGTCGCTCAGGTTCCAATCCTTCCATTTATCAGGGGCGAACGTGTTTTCGCGAATGAGATGCAACCCCCATTCTCCCGCTGACCATCTGGCATGGCAGGCTGAACACTCCACCTTATCCATATGTTTTGGGATCTGGTGGGCGATGGAGGGTTCAATGTTTTTCAAAAGAGGAATGGTGTGTTTCTTTCCGGTTACTTTGGAAATCAAAATCCATTTATCTTTTTCCTGCTTGATGTGCATCATTGGAGATGAACTGGAGTTTATGAGAACGGTGTCTCCTGCGCGTACTTTCCTTTGCAGGTTGGGATACGAATCAGCTTTCTTTAACAGTTGTTTGGTTCTGGAATCCGATTCGATCAGCAATATTCCTTCAGGTAGTTTTGAACGGGTTCCGTGGCAATCGGTACAGCGTATCTGCACTGCCGAACGCAGGCCTTTAATTTCCGGTTTTAGTTCATCGCCAATGTGACAGTCGATGCAGTGCATGCCTCTTTCGCGATGGATATCAGGAACCAGAAACTTATGTTCTTTACCATATAGAACCGGTTTTTCATCATTTATGAATTTTGGAGTAGAACGGGGCCGGGCAGGTTTAGCAAGCAAGCCTTCAAACTCTTCCCCCACGCCATTGTTATTGTGGCAATGTTCGCATTGAACACTGGGTATGGCTGTGGTGAATTTATGCAGTAGGGGATAGCCCCGGCGATTACTCAAGGATTTGCTGGCGAATTTTCGTTCAAACCGGTTTTGTGTTTTCTCCTTTTTTTGCAGACCCTGAATGGCCCGGTCATGTGACAAGGAAATGCCGTCATTGGTGTAGATCATATGACAGGCCGAGCATCCTGTTGAGCGGTAGTCTCCGGGTCGGTGTGGGGCTGGCGCAGACAAATGGCATCTCAGGCATTTGGTTTTGAGAAATCCGTCCACCGCGTGTCCGCCGACCGATGGCGGATAGGGTTGCTCCTGCTCTCCGGGGTGCAGGGAAAAGGGTAGTTCATTGCCAGGTTGTGCGCCCCAGCCAAAACGAGTGATGTTGATCATGTTTTTGGCGGTTGCCATCGCGGAGCGTCCGATTTTATCGATGTGGCTTTCGTGGCATTTACCGCAAAACCGGGGAGCGTTCTCCATGGAGGAGGGGTTCCCCACCAGGCCTTCGTGGGCTCGCGGCAAAGACTGGGCTCGACGGTTTCCACCATGACACCGAACGCAGGACATCCTGTGGTTGGAGCTGATTTCTTCGATACCCTGATGACAGGTGTAGCACCCGCCTTTTTTTTCCAGATAGTCAACTTTGCCGAAAACCGCATCTATGGAAAACCTGGATTCACGGTAAAACCGCTCAATAAATTTTTCAGATTCGCCATAGCTCTGAAACTGGACTCCGTCCAATGTGGTTCCGGGTTGCAAAATATCTTCTGAATTTTCCTGAAAACCTCGAACCCGGTAGAAAGGGTCGTTGA
>PCTK01000181.1:0-887 GCA_002786505.1 Nitrospinae bacterium CG22_combo_CG10-13_8_21_14_all_47_10
TTTAAAATTGCAGACGTCTCGATTCGCGGCCATCATTCCCTGACAGAAAAGCAACTTCTGGATTGGCTGGGGCCGGTCCAGGGAGAAAACCTGTTTACTTATGATTTATCCGAAGCGTCTAAAAGGCTCGCGGAACACCCCTGGATCCTTTCTGCCTCTGTTCAGAGAAAGTATCCTCAGGAAGTCCAAATCGAACTGACCGAGCGCGTTCCTTATGCCCGGGTCAAGTTTGAAAAAATATTTTTAATGGATAATTTTGGTGTGGTCCTCTCTGAAGAAAAACCGGAGCACAGCCATTTGCCCTTGGTCGTTCACCCCGATAAAAGAGCGAAACCAGAAAATTTCTCAGGGGACAAAGTCATCCAGGGCCTGAAGATCATGCACTATTTCAACAAACTTTCATTTTTTGAAAATAACCCCCTGGATATCGCCGAGCTGGTGGGGAATTATAGAATCCAGTTTTTCACTCGTAATCGAGATCTGCAAATTCAAATGTCCATGGAAGCGTTAACGGAAGGGTTTAAGAAATTCATGATCGTCCTTGACACTCTGGAAGATAGCGGTAAGAAGATCAAAATGATCGACCTGTCATTCAAGGATCAAGTCGTTGTCCAGGATAGAATTTCAACCAACTCAACATCCATGAAGCGGCAAACCAACTAGGAGGAAATGGGACGCATGGCCAAAAAAAGTAATTATATAGTCGGGCTGGATATTGGAACGACCAAAATCTGTTGCATCATCGGCGAGGTCGTGGATGATGAAAAAATAGATGTCATTGGACTAGGCCAATATCCATCAAGAGGCTTGCGTAAAGGTGTGGTCGTAAACATAGATAGCACCGTGGAATCCATAAAGAGTGCTGTCGAAGAAGCCGAGTTAATGGC
>PCTK01000181.1:895-12758 GCA_002786505.1 Nitrospinae bacterium CG22_combo_CG10-13_8_21_14_all_47_10
AAATTGATTCGGTTTTTGTGGGTATTGCCGGAGGCCACATCAACAGCATGAACAGTCATGGCATTATCGCGGTCAAAGGAAAAGAGATCACGCAGAAAGATATAGACCGCGTCATTGAAGCCGCCAAGGCCATTGCCATCCCCCTGGACCGGGAGGTCATCCATGTGCTTCCCCAGGAATATATTGTCGACAGCCAGGATGGGATTAAAACACCATTGGGAATGGCCGGGGTAAGGCTTGAGGCCAAAGTCCATATCGTTACCGCCGCCGTGACGTCCGCGCAAAATATTGTCAAATGCGTCAACAAGGCAGGCCTTGGAGTTCAGGACATTGTACTCGAACAATTAGCATCCAGCGAATCCGTGTTATCCCAGGATGAACGGGAACTTGGCGTTGCAATGATTGACATAGGCGGCGGAACTTCTGATATGGCTATTTTTTATCAGGGAGCCATTAAGCACACAGCGGTTTTGACAATTGCCGGAGCCCAGATGACAAATGATATCGCCATAGGCCTTCGCACTCCAAACTCGGAAGCAGAAAAAATCAAACACTCATATGGATGCGCCTACCCTTCGCTGGTTCAAGAAGATGAAATCATCGAAGCGCCGAGTGTAGGCGGACGGGAGCCGCGAACCGTTCCGCGCCAGATTCTCAGCGAAATTATTGAAGCCAGGACACGGGAAATGTTTGAGCTGTTGGATCATGAAATCACCGAATCCGGTTACAGGGAAATCATCTCTTCTGGCATCGTCCTGACAGGCGGAGCCGCCTGTATGCAGGGCATGGGAGAATTGGCGGAAGATGTTTTCCAGTCCCCCGTGCGCGTGGGAACACCCATTGGTCTTGGAGGATTGATGGATGTCGTGAACAACCCTATGTATGCCACCTGTACCGGATTGATCCAGTATGGGGCTAAAAGGTTTAAGTCAGGAGCAAATCGAGAACTTCAGGGAAGGAACCTGTTCGATAAAATTTTTGCACGTATGAAAGATTGGGCAGATGAATTTTTTTAAAACCGGAGGGTACAATGAGTTTAATAGAGTTTGATAACGAAAACGATTATTCAGCAACAATCAAGGTCGTTGGTGTAGGAGGTGGCGGTAATAATGCTGTCAACTCCATGGTCCGGGACAATATCCGCGGCGTGGAGTTTATTATTGCCAACACAGATCTGCAAACGCTCGAAAAATCCGAATGCTCTGGGAAAATTCAAATTGGCGGAGAACTAACCCGTGGGCTTGGCGCAGGATCCAATCCGGAAATCGGGAGGAATGCCGCTGAAGAGAGTGAAGCCACCATTCGTGAAATGCTGGAAGGGGCCGACATGGTCTTCATCACCGCTGGAATGGGTGGTGGAACAGGTACCGGGGCCGCACCTATCATTTCACGTATCGCCAAGGAAGTAGGAGCCCTAACGGTCGGGGTCGTCACCAAACCCTTTGCATTTGAGGGTAAACGACGGATGAGGCAGGCCGACGAAGGAATCCAGGAACTCAAGGACGCGGTTGATACTTTGATTGTCATTCCCAACCAGAAACTTCTCAGTTATGTCGGCAAACAAACTTCATTCACCGGAGCATTTTCCATGGTGGACGATGTTTTGAAGCAGGCCGTTTGCAGTATCTCAGACCTGATCGTGATACCCGGCCTTATCAACCTGGATTTCGCCGATGTCAAATGCATTATGGGTAGCATGGGCAAAGCCCTGATGGGTAGTGGAACAGCCACCGGAGAATCAAGGGCCATTGAAGCGGCACAAAAAGCCATCTCCAGCCCGTTACTTGATGAAGCAACCGTAGACGGTGCAAAGGGGATTTTGATCAACATCACAGGTGGTGAAGACCTCACCCTTCTGGAAGTTAACGAGGCTTCAATGATGGTTCAGGAAAATGCCCATGAAGATGCCCATATTATTTTTGGAGCGGTGATCGACAAACAAATGCAAGGAGAGATGCGGGTAACTGTTATCGCCACAGGATTTGAGGATGCCACTGTAATGCAACCTGAAGAAAGGCCTGCGTTGAAGAAAGTGGTCGGGGGTGACCCAAGGTCCAACAGTCATTCAGGAATAAATTCCTACAAACATTTAAAATCACTGGCCTCTGCCATCAAGGAAGAAAATCCGGATCCGGGAAGCTTGACGGCAAACTTTGATATTCCAACTTTTCTCCGCAAACACGCGGACTAATAACTGTTCGATAACCGGCGGGTGTCTGTCCCGCCGGCGGAGAACGGTCCAGAAAGCTTCACGCAAAATCCGTTTGCCTTGCTGAGCAAAGCATCATCCGTTAACTTTCCAATTATAGTCGAGATAAAAAATTTTTATTTTTGAGTCATTTAAAACCCTTTTTTCCTCAGCAGAAACATACTGTCCAATAAACTTTAAAATTCCCCCACGGCTTTCAAAGTCCTCCGCAAACCATTTGAATATGGATGAGAGATAAACCCGGTTTTCTTTTACGTCCAGCTTCATCCCCTTTTGGCGAGACCGCAAAAAGTTCCTCATCTGGTCATCCAACTGTTCGTTCAACTTTTCTTCCGTGTAAGCTTCCAGGCGGAGATCAGGGCAACTTACGGAAGCGCATACAATAGCAACATGAATGCGGGGCTCATCCATTTTCCTGAGAATTTCGTGCTCAATGTCATTGAGAGTGCGCTCTTTGCCGGCCACCTTGCCAGCCGACAGCTTCCATACTGGCCTGAACAAACTCCCCACATCTTTAATACTTTCTATGGGGTAATGGTCGGCGACCATTTTTGCCGCCAGGATATTATAAACATTGATCCAGAAAGTAAGTTTCGACTCTTTGGATTCAAGACTTGCCAGGGAGTAAGATTCCAGCCTGGAAAGCAAGCCTGAAAAAAGTGGGTCCTTTTTTAAATTGGCATAATCGACCGCGATGAGCGGAACTCCCTCCAGCATTTTTGGAGCCGCATGTTTTTTGACGAGGGCATCCCAACCAGAAAAATCAAATGCCTCGCTCCGGGAGCCAGAAATGAAAATAAAAAATATCCCCAAAATCACAGATTGCAAGTAACAGATAATTTTTTTATCTTTCATGAAGCCAAATCCTTTTCACAATATAATAAATTTTACAGTTTTATTTTAGTATACTCTCAAAGGAATTCCTTACAATCAGGCCCACATACACGGAACCCTATTCATCCAAACCCCTGAACCCACCAACTAAAACCATTTAACTGTTACCTCAAAATAGATAATGCACCCGATTATGGATAAAAACCTGTTATACATTTCAGATCTGGACGGCACCCTTTTAAGGCCTGACAGTTCATTCCCTGATGATTACAAAAAACGCCTCAACCGCCTGATTGAAATGGGCATGCGCTTCACCATTGCCACCGCTCGAAATTACGATTCGGCACACCCGATTTTGAAGGGACTGAACTTGCGCCTGCCCGTCATTTTATTCAATGGAGTTTACATGGCCGATTTCGATACGGGGCGCATTTTGGAGCATACCAGTTCGATTGAAAATAAAGTCATTCAAAGTATGCTCGAAATGGCTTTGCCTTTGGGCATTGATCCTTTCATCTATACGCTTGGAAAAAAGCACCGGCTTTATTATCTGAATGCCACAAATCCTGGTTCCAAGGCCTATGTCAAAAGCCTTGAAAATGACGGAAGACTTTGTCAGGTTAACCGTTTTAATTTTCAGGAAAGTGAAAAGGTTTCCGGGTTTTTGCTGATCGACACGCCGGATCGACTCCAACCCCTATACCACTCGCTAAAAGAAAAACATTTTGACCACCTTAATTTATATTTTGCCGAAGACGTTTCCAGTAAAGGCTATTACTGGCTTCAGGCCTTCCACCAGGACGCCAGCAAAGGAAATATGGTAAAGGCCCTTTCTGTAAAACTTGGAGTCCCGCTGGAACAAGTCGTTGTGTTCGGGGATTATTTGAACGATCTCGATATGTTCCGCATCGCAGGCCGCTCAATTGCCATGGGGAATGCCCTACCGCAAGTCAAGGAGTCCGCTAACGAGATCATAGGTAGCAATGCCCAGGGGGCTGTCCTGCAATATCTTGAGTCTATATGGCTTGATAAATAATTTTATTCAATTTAGACTGCTAATGAGAAAATTCAACCCAAAACCAACTCAACCTTTTTGCATAAAAAATCATGTCTGATACCAACCAACCCCAAGAACCTGAAAAAACTGTTTTTGAACGGGACAAAACTGCCAAGGAACGCCAACCTGTAGTAGAAAGCCGCCCTGTCAAGCCCAAACCAAAAATCAAAAAAGCCTTTGTCCCAACCAGGAAAACTTTCACCACCGACAAACTGGTGGAGCACAGGGTGAGAAACATCCGCATGACCTCCATGGATTCAGCAAAAATGATCTGGGAAACTCTTGTCGATTACCAAAATGAACTGGCACAACAGGAGATGGACGATCCCGATAAGCCTTTTCATGACTGGGAAAAAGTGGAAAAATTTTTCTCCCGCCTCGCAAAAAAATACAGTGCATGTATGAGCAAGACGTTGGGAGGGTCTTTAGGCTGGATTTACCAGGGAATGGAAATAGCATCCCAAACCATAAATCAGGAACTGGTCGATAGCATCATGAAATCGGAGAAATTCAAGATACCGGAACCCATCAAGACAAAGCTAGGGTTTCATATCATAATGATATGCGAAAGCCAGATTCACACACCCCGCGAAAAAGTCGTTGTGGAAGAAAAGCCGCCACTGTTTTAAACCAGATTCGAACTCACTCTCCCAGAAAAAACCGATGAATCATGGCAACAACATATTCCTGTTGAGCCCAGTCCACTTCATGGGATATGGGGAGTGCCAGGGTCTCCCTTGCGGCTTTTTCAGATTCAGGGAAATCGCCGCTTCTATAGCCTAAGGATTTGAAGCAATCCTGGAGGTGAAGTGGAACCGGATAATAGATTTCACACCCAATCCGTTTTTCGTTCAGGAAAGCCCTGAGTTCGTCCCTGCGGTTTCCCGCGCGGATGACATACTGGTTGTAAACATGTCGCGGAAATGCTTCAGGGGGCAGTTGGACAAATGGGGTCAGCGCCGAGTCTTTAAATAACTGATGGTAGGTTTGCGCGTTTTTCCTTCTTTTCTCCGTCCAGCCTTCCAGAAAATTCAATTTGGCGCTCACAACATCTGCCTGAAGAGCATCAAGACGAAAGTTTCCCCCCATTACTTTATGGTAATATTTTGGTTCTGAGCCATGCACTCTGATAATTTTTAACTGGTTATAAAGCTCTTCTGAGTTGGTGGTCACCAAGCCACCATCGCCAAACCCACCAAGATTTTTTGCGGGGAAAAATGAGAAGCACCCCATATCGCCCATTGAACCCGCCGGGCGGCCCTTGTATTCAGAACCAATCGCCTGCGCGGCATCTTCAATCACTGCCAACCCCTTTTCCCTCGCCAATTGAAGAATGGGGTCCATGTCCGCGCATTGCCCATAAAGGTGCACCGGGATAATGGCTTTGGTATTCGGAGTAATGCAACGCTCAATATGTTCCGGCTTGATATTAAAAGTGATGTCATTGATATCCACAAAAACCGGTTTGGCCCCGGCCCGGATAATAGAACCCGCCGTCGCAAAAAATGTGTAAGGTGAGGTGATCACTTCATCACCCGGACCAACTCCCAATGCCATCAACGCAATCAGCAACGCGTCAGTACCTGATGAAACTCCAACGGCGTATTTTGTCTGGCAATAATCTGCCATCCGCTCTTCCATTCGGGAAACTTTGGAACCCAAAATGAAATGCCCCGACCGAATCGTTTCCGCCATCTCCTTTTCCACCTCATTTAATATCTGGTGATACGAGGCAGTGATATCCAGCAAACGAACTTCCTCGACCGGCCCAGGCGGGGCATCCAGTTTTTCCTGCAACTGGCCTGGAGTCAAAGCCGTTAAACCGGAAAATTTTTCAGGGGACAGCGTGACCACCGCATCCAGACCACAGGCTTTCACCAAATGCGCCGCCAGGGTTTGTGTGAACGGTTTTCCTGAGCCCAGGGCCAAGTCGATATCGTGCGCCGTGGGAGTCAAAACAGCCAACTCCCGCAAAAGAGATTGAGCGTCCTGTGCTCCGGCCTCCTCCAAAATGGCAGGGATTGAAGTAGACACCACCCAGCCTTGGCAACGTTTCTGGCGGCACAGGTTTAGCACCGCCGAATCTGTCCTGTTTTTTAATGCCTGAACCAGGCAATCCACATCTAAAAGAATCCGCATGAATTATTTAAACCTTGAAATTTTTTGGGAGAACTCTTTGAGGGGCATTCGGGTATCCAACACCCATTCTCTAAAATTGAATATCCTGACCTAACTTTTCACGAAGAATGATCTCCGCGGGAGTGTAGTACTTTTTATTCACATTGCACTTTTTACATGAAGGCACCAGATTCCCGCGCTTACTTTTTCCTCCCCGGGAAATTGGGACAATATGGTCCATGGTCAACTCTTCTGCCGGAAACCTGCCTCCGCAATAATGGCAAACACCCGCCTGGATTTTTTCCTTCCACCACTGTGACTGGCGAAGCTTACGTGCTTTGGCTTTTTCAACTTTGAATTTCTGCTCGCCCATATTTTTATTAACAACCTTTGGTTTTTTCTGCCCAGCCTGGGTCAATCATTAATCGGGGTTGCCAATCATTCCGTACGGCCCGAACCGTTCCTCTAAGGCTCCCCTTGGGATACCAGTGAATATCCCCTATATCAAACTCGAATCCAAGCGCGGCCGATAGCCGGGTCTTGCTTGTCCAAAAACAACTACCGTAACTGAATTCAAAAATCGGGTCAATATGAAGAATAAATGTTTTCCCGCGTGACTGAAATGGTCTGGAAATTTCATAGAGGCTTTGGATTTCAAGCCGGTCTGGCAGACGCCAGTCTTCATGGCCGCCCAGTTTTTCCCGATTTAACTTTTCAATGTATTCCCGCGCATCATACCAACTGATATTATTCCCGGTTTCAATATAAGCATAGCTCTCCTGCCAAACCAAACCCGTGTGAACGTCTTTTATCGTCCTGTTTCCATTGTCAACAAACCTTGGTCCCATGATTCCATCCAAATTCAGTATTATAACAGAGTTTGCCGGAGCCACCGTAGCCGACAATCCATTGTCTGGTAAAAATAATTATTGTTCTCTGTCCTCACGGCTAAGTGGCGGGCCAGCCGGGTAAAGCAGGGTGGAAGCCAAAGCCGCAATTCGGAATGTCCTCAATATCCTCTTTGGTGGAGGGGAACCGATGGCAAATAAGAGGTTTTTGCGGACTGTCATGAACGCGACACCGGTTATCCTGAGTCAATTCACTGCACGGAACATCCATGGAGTAATAAAGCTGGTTTCTCTTTTCGTCCGAACCAACAACCCGTATGCCTCGGTAGGACAAATAAAGTTGCAATTCTTTCAGGCTACCATGTTGCTGAAGGGTAATATCCCGAACAACGGTCATATTGACCGTTTTACAACACTCCCCACAGGAATGGCATTCTCCTGTCCGTTCCATCGCCATATTCCTCCAAAAACTCCCGGTCGTAAAACCGTATAGAAGTTATTGACTCTTTTTGCTGGCAGTTTTTTTTGCCAGGTGTTCCACCGTTACTGTGGTGTGGATTCCCCCGCGCACATTAAATTCGCCGACAATTTTCATTTTTCGTGGCCGACATGCCGACACGAGGTCATCCAGAATGATATTAGTTACCTTTTCGTGAAACCCACCTTCATTGCGGTACGACACCAGATAAATCTTCAAGGATTTCAACTCCAGGCATAATTTATCCGGGACATAGCTGATATGGAGGACGGCAAAGTCCGGCTGACCGGTTTTCGGACACAAACAGGTGAATTCCGGACACTCCATTTCTACGGTGTAGTCCCTGCCCGGAAATGGATTCGGAAATGTTTCAACCTGCAAAACCTCTTTTTTATTAGTATTTTTCATAATATTGGCAATTTTCTCATTTTTTTTCAGGCAGGACCTTGCTTTTTAATATTTGGGTTCTATATAGTGTCAGCACTCATGCCTAGAGAGTGCTAACAATTCAAATTCCGATGCCAAGCCCCTCCCGATTCGGGACATAAGGCACTTAATTTCAACATGTTAAAGATTTTTTCAGGCAGTTTTACGTAAAACCGGCTTTTTTTTCTAATATTTAATCAGAGTTTAACATTTTTTCAAGGAGTCTATATGAAAATCCAACCATTGCACGATCGTATTCTGGTTCAACCAATTCTGGAAAAAGAAGTGCGAAAAAGCGGAATCATCATTCCCGATTCAGCCAAAGAAAAACCTATCGAAGGCCGTGTGAAAGCTGTCGGCAAAGGCAAAATAGGTGATGACGGCAAGCCAGTCAAGCTGGAAGTGAAAGTTGGGGACAAAGTCCTTTACAGCAAATACGGCGGAACAGAAATCAAATTTGATGGTGAAGATTTCCTGCTGATGCGCGAAGACGATGTTCTTGCGATCGTAGGTTAAATTCCCATTTAAATCATTTACCGACAAATTCATTCACATCTCTTAAAAGAGAAGGAGAATCACGTTTATGGCTAAACAAATTGTATACAATGAGAACGCTAGACATAAAATATTAGCTGGAGTTAACCAGTTGGCAGATACCGTAAAAATCACCTTGGGGCCCAAAGGGCGCAATGTGGTTATTGATAAAAAATTCGGTTCCCCTACCATCACCAAAGACGGTGTTACGGTAGCCAAGGAAATCGAATTGCAGGACCCGTTTGAAAACATGGGCGCGCAAATGGTTAACGAAGTTGCAAGCAAAACCAGTGACAACGCTGGTGATGGCACGACCACAGCTACCGTTTTGGCCCAGGCAATATTTCGTGAAGGAATGAAATACGTCAGTGCCGGTGCAAACCCGATGGATATCAAGCGCGGCATTGAAGAAGCCGTTAACACGGTTATTCCAGAAATCCAGAAATTGGCCAAGCCGACTAAGGATAAAAAAGAAATTGCCCAGGTCGGAACCATTTCTGCCAATCAGGATAAAGCTATCGGACAAATCATTTCTGAAGCCATGGACAAAGTGGGAAAAGACGGTGTTATCACCGTTGAAGAAGCCAAAAGCATGGACACGGCTCTGGAAATCGTTGAGGGAATGCAGTTCGACCGCGGTTATCTTTCCCCTTATTTCGTTACGGATGCCGAACGGATGGAATCCGTTCTGGAAGATTGTTACGTCCTTCTGCATGAGAAAAAGATTGCCAGCATGAAGGACCTTCTCCCGCTACTGGAAAAAGTTGCCAAAAGCGGCAAACCCCTTCTTATCCTCGCTGAGGATGTCGAAGGTGAAGCGCTGGCAACTCTCGTGGTCAACAAGCTACGTGGCACATTGAGTGTCTCCGCTGTCAAAGCGCCGGGATTCGGCGACCGCAGAAAAGAAATGCTCAATGACATTGCTATCCTGACAGGCGGTAAAGTGATCACCGAAGATATTGGTGTTTCCCTGGAAAGCGTTGATTTGGCTGACTTGGGCCGCGCAAAACGCGTCACCATTGACAAAGAAAACACCATCATCATTGATGGTAAAGGTAAAGCCTCTGACATTCAGGCGCGGGTGAAACAAATCCGTAACCAGATTGAAGAGACGACTTCCGACTATGACCGGGAAAAACTTCAGGAGCGATTGGCCAAACTGGTGGGCGGTGTAGCCATCATCAAGGTTGGTGCCGCAACTGAGATGGAGATGAAAGAAAAGAAAGCCCGTGTTGAAGACGCTCTGCATGCTACCCGCGCGGCTGTTGAAGAGGGAATTATCCCTGGCGGTGGCGTAGCTTTCATCCGTTGCCTCGGATCACTGGACAAAATCAAAGGCGACCACGACTTTCTGTTGGGAGTAAAGATCATCCGGCGAGCCCTGGAAGAACCTCTGCGCCAGATCGCGGCCAACGCCGGTCAAGAAGGCACTGTGGTCTGCGAGAAGGTGAAAACCTTGAAGGGCAACGAAGGCTATGATGCCAGAACCGATACCTACACCGACATGATCAAAGCGGGAATCATTGATCCTGCCAAAGTGGCGCGTACCGCATTGCAGAACGCCGCCAGCATTTCCGCCCTGCTTCTAACTACCGAAGCAATGATCACCGATCTTCCTGAGGAAAAGGATGATCATGCGGGTCATGGACATGGCGGCGGTGGCATGGGTGGTATGGGAGGCATGGGCGGTATGGGAGGCATGATGTAGTTCCCTCCTTCCACAAGTGAAAATTTAAACCGGCCTCCTCTCACGGGGGGGCCGGTTTTTTTTTACCCAGTTGACAGTCCAGAGTTTTACCAATATCATTAAATTCAATAAATTATTGGGCCTGCAAAACCAGGTTGCCTACTCCATTCGAGCCCAAAGAAAGAGACCCCCATGGCCGGTTCGATTAAAAAAGTCCTCGGAATGATTCTTGCCGGCGGTGAGGGCAGTCGACTCTATCCGCTCACCCAGCACCGCGCCAAGCCTGCTGTCCCATTTGGCGGGAAATATCGACTGATTGATTTTGCCTTGAGCAATTTTATCAATTCCAGAATCTATTCCATTTACGTTCTCACTCAGTTTAAGTCGCAGTCGTTGGCCGAACACCTGCAGGAAAGCTGGCGCTTCAGTTCCATTTTGCGTGACCACTTCATCCTCCCTGTTCCCGCGCAAAAACGCACAGGAGATAGTTGGTACCGCGGCACGGCAGATGCCATATACCAGAACGTCAATCTGATAGAGGATGGAGACTTCGACATCATCGCTGTTTTCGGCGCCGACCATATCTACCGCATGGATTTACAGCAAATGATCGGATTTCATGTTCGCAAGCGGGCCGATGTCACCATCTCCGCCTTGCCCGTACCGCTAAAAGACGCGACTTCCTTTGGGGTGATTCAGGTACAGGAAAAACAGAGGGTGACCGGGTTCAAGGAAAAGCCTAAACGCCCCAAACCCATCCCCGGTAGGCCTGATGAAGCCTTCGCGTCCATGGGCAACTATCTCTTTAACAAAGATGTTTTGATTAAAATGCTCTATGATGACGCGGCGGACGCAGAGTCCTCCCACGATTTCGGCAAAGACATCCTTCCCCGGGTTTTTAACAAATCACGGGTTTTCGCGTATGATTTTCGCAGAAACCGGATACCCGACATCACACGGAAAGAAATCGGCTATTGGCGGGATGTCGGAACCATCAAGGCATTCTGGGAAGCCAACATGGATTTGAGAAACATCAAACCCGAATTCAATCTTTACAACAAAAGCTGGCCTATCAAAACCGCCAGTTACGGAACGCCGCCTGCCAAGTTCGTCTTTAATGAGGACGGACGACGGGGGCAGGCTGTCAATAGCATCGTCGCGGAAGGAAGCATCATCAGCGGAGGTATTGTGCAGGACTCAGTGATCGGTCGTGAAGTCAGTATCGACAGTGGAGCGGCGGTCATCAACTCGCTGTTGATGGACCGGGTAAAAATCGGCAAAAACTGCAAAATCAATATGGCAATCATCGACAAGGATGTTGAGGTCCCCGCCAACACCACAATGGGATATGACCTGGAGCAGGACAAAAGCCGCTTCTTCGTCGATAAAGAATCCAACATCATTGTTATCCACAAGGGCTTTAAATTTCCGCCGCCAAGTCCGACAGACGGCTAAGCGATTCATGTAAGGGCGAACGGCCGTTCGCCCCTACTACTGGATTCCCGCCTGCGCGGGAATGACGAGATTGCCCGGAACGGGGAGGTTCTAAAATAATTCCCCCCTTGATAAGGAGGGCTTTGCATAACTTGTCATTTGCATTTGAATGTTTAAAACTACCTATTCGTCGTCGCGAGCGACTGTAAGGAGCGCGGCGATCCAGGTTTCTGGATTG
>PCTK01000028.1:0-1714 GCA_002786505.1 Nitrospinae bacterium CG22_combo_CG10-13_8_21_14_all_47_10
AGTAAAAACCTGAGAAAAACAAAAAACGCCCGCTATTTGTTTTCCCCTTTTTCTGAGTCTTCGTAGGAAAGATAACTCAACCGGCTTTGGTAGTCCAACTGGTCAAAGGGTTTCCCTTGGCGGAAACTTGAAAAATGCAGATCCGCATAAGAAGCAATGATCGCGTGGAGAGCAGAGTGCTCCTCCATTCCCTGCTTAAGTAGTCTGTTGAATGTCTCAACGACAAACTCCGGCTCTTCTGTTCTAAGTTGGCTGTCCACTATGGTGTGCAGGACAGTGTGCACAAAAGGACTGACAATCTGCCCATTGATCTCCTGTGGGTAGGCGGCCATCTCCCCCATAGACCATATCTCCTCAAACTCAGGGTGCAGGTCCATAACGTGGCTGATCCGGGCATCGAGTTCTTCGACATCCCTACCCTGCTGACGGTCTGAGGCAACCCTTAATATGCGGATTTGCGTTTCTTTATCAAAGTTCATAACAAAATTAAATTAAGAGGTTTATAAATCTAAAAAAATACCACTGTGAAAAAATTTCGCTTCTACAAGTCAGATGAGTCACTGCAAAAATCGATTCAGTCGAATAGCCAGTTTATGAAGCCTGCGTTTTTTTCGAAACGTTCTCCGGCCACAGGAACCTGAAGGAATCAGGGCGTTTCAGAAAAGTGTGTACGCCGGTCCCTGCCCGGTTCCCCGTAAACCATGAAGACCCGTTTCCCCTGGCGCAAATGATATTTGGCCCAAGCCGGAGACTTGCCCTCGTAACTGGCATTGGGGTCCTCACCCTCGGCCTTTAAATAATCTGGATAATCCAGGCCCGCGTCAAAAACCTCCATAAGGAGGCATTCTGTCGTGAAACCTTTGCCGGTCAGCGCTATTTTACTTAAAAATGTTTCTATCTCTGCAGGGTTATTCATTTCAATGGGTTGCATAGTAGTTTGATACGAATCTAATAATCAAAGATTTATAAATAGGAGCTCAAATAAACAGATCAAGGCATTCCAGGTTTGAACTGCCCCTCGTGATTAAGGTATATTGATCATTGCAAAATGCTCCAATAAACCGAGCTGGGACACAAAACCTGTATATTAGGGAAATAACATGCTTATTCAAGATAATTTATTTTTAACCCGCTCCAACCCCACCGGCCTGGGCGGAACACAGTTTTTGTACAGGGTGAAGGATTATGGGCTCGCCGCTTTGACAAGCCCCCAGGAAGAAATTTCCATGATTCACTGGGAAGTGGAGATCGTCAAATTCACCAACGCTGAAACTGCAAATTTTGAAATTTGCCATTCTACCGAATTGGCAGATAAAACCCTCAAATTTTATTCAGATAAGTCCTTGAATGAGTTTTTATTGAAGGCCTTTCAATACTTTGAGGAACTGGGTTCGCTGGAAAAAATGCTGGCTCAGGAATCATAAGAAGTCCTGGTCATAGAAAAAAGGCGAAAAGCACCTGATAATCAGGCTTAAGCCTTGACAGAAGGGCGGTTTATTTCTAATATGTGACTCTGATAGCAGTCGGTTTTATGAAGGAAGGTAATTCCGCCATAAAATCCATCTTTTTGGTTGATATTCGTTAAGGTTTTTACCAGAATTTTTTATAAATTCTGAGTACTGATATTTTGAAATAATAAGGAGTTTAAACATGGCAAATGCAATAGGTAGTGCGGTTTGTAGAACCGCCGCTGACGAAGGTAAACCGGCTGACT
>PCTK01000028.1:1739-12785 GCA_002786505.1 Nitrospinae bacterium CG22_combo_CG10-13_8_21_14_all_47_10
GGAAGTAGACCCCATGGAAATGTTCCACAAGCTTCCCCGGGAAAAACGGTTCATCACAGGTAGTGAAGCGGCTCGGGAGTCCATCCGACGAGCAAACATCGACATCGCCATTGCTTACCCGATTACTCCGCAAAGTGAGACCATGCAACAGACGGGGTATCTTTACGATGAAGGTTATATAAAAGAATACTATCGGGCGGAAGAAGAAATTGGTGCGTTTTCGGCTATTTCCGGCGCTTCGCGCGCGGGTGTACGCAGTCTGACAGCAACTTCAGGCCCGGGCCTGATGCGCGGTATGGAAGCGATCAGTTCCTGGCCAGGCGCGAGAACTCCGATCCTGATGCTGGATATGTGCCGGGTTATCAACACGCCTCTGGCTATTCAACCTGACAATATTGAAATGTCCTTCCTGCTCAATACCGGGATTCTCCTCCTGCACGCAGAAAATCAGCAGGATTTTTATGATTACCCGTTGGCGGCAATCATGGCCTCAGAACAAGTCGATGTCACATTACCAGCTGTTGTCTCAACAGATGGATTTTTCGTGACTCACGCGCGTGGCCCGGTTGAGGTCACACCGGAAGAATTTAAGTTGCCACCCCGTGACGGCTGGCGCTCTGCTGTCCCTGCAATGGACAACGAAAATCCGCCAGCGCGTGTCTCTCGGGATGCGCCAATTCAAAAAAGTAATTTCATCAGTTACCACATGCACGCCAGTTGGCAACAGGAAGTTTTCGCCGCAGTAGAGCGTTCAGCAAAATATTTCCGCAAATATCTTGGTGGCCTGGTTGAAGTGATCAATCCCGAAGCTGAAGATTTCATCATCGCCTCTGGCTCCGCAGTTTCTCAAGCCCGTGAAGCGGTCCGACAAGAAGGTGAACAAGGACGTACGGTAGGTCTGGTTAAAGTTAAAACCATTCGACCTTTCCCAACAGAAGAAATCCTCAATGCCGTTAAAGGCGCGAAGCGGATTCTGATTCCGGAATTCAATCAGGCTGGCTGGTTGCACAAAGAAGTCTGTTCCGTACTCTATGGCCACTGTAACGCAGTCATTAAAAACGGACCTCGAGTTTTTGGCGGTATGACCATGCCAACCGAGATGATTCTGGAGTGGCTGAAAGAATTTCGTGAAGAAGTTAAGTAACAGTTTGTATCAGTTATATTGTTTAGCCTTTTGAATACAGGTATAATTTTTCAGGGCGAAAGCCCGCCTGTTAATAATATTCAAACACCAATTTATATAAGGATATCATCCTATGTCTCTTGAAACATTACGCCCTTCTCCGGCATTTAAAGAATTTTTGCCCATCGAGTACAAAGACCTCGTCGAGTACGGCCCTTACGGTAACCCTAAAAAGGTGACCGATATGGGAAAATTCAAGGAAGTGATTGAAGAGCACCCCATGTGTGCAGGCTGTGCGATGACCTTGTTCATCCGCCTCACATTCATTGGGATGCCCAATCCTGAGCACACCATTGTTGTGGGCACCGCCGGCTGTGGTCGCTTGGCAATTTCTCAAGCATCAGTCCCGTTTATTTATGGCAACTACGGCGATACCAACGCAGTGGCTTCCGGCCTGAAGCGCGGTCTGGAAGTGCGTTTCCCGAACCAGAAAAAAGACGTTGTGGTAATGGCCGGAGACGGCGGGTTGATCGACATCGGTTTCCAGGGAATGATGCATAGCTGGTTCCGTAAAGAAAAATTCACCACCATCATGCTCGACAATGAAGTTTATGGAAACACGGGTGGGCAGGAAAGCGGCATGACCAATCAGGGGAAAGTCCTCAAAATGGCGCCTCGAGGAAAATTCGGTGAGAAGATAAACGCTCTGGGCTTGGCCAAAGTGGCGGGCGTTGATTACATTGCGCGCCTCGCTCCCACCAACCCCGCACGCGTGGCTCGTACTGTTCGTCGCGCTATCATGGTTGCACGCGAAATAGGCTCAAGCTACATTCAGGCTTATACCTCCTGCAATATTGAGTATTCTATTCCTACCCCGGATGTCATGAAGGATGCCTTCGAGATAGAAAAGGAACGCTACGGTTTTGAGGAAATTATTTCTCCCCGGGCAAAAGAGTACCTCGATGAAATCGAGAAAAAACCTAAAAAGAAATAAACAGACTGATAAAGCGAGGAGAAAATAAAAATGTCAGAAGAAGTCAAGCGCTATAACATTCGTATGGCTGGTATTGGTGGGCAGGGGGTTGTGACCGCATCCCATATCATTAGTAATGGGGTGGTGATATCCGGCGGTTTCAGTTCCCTGGTGCCTTTCTTCGGGTCAGAAAAGCGAAATGCTCCCGTTGAAAGTTATGTCCGCATCTCCAATCAAACGATTTACGAGATTGGGGAAATCATTTATCCGAATGTTATAATGATTTTTCATCCGTCAGTAATCACTCTGGGCAAGTCTTACACCATGCCGTTTTATACCGGGTTGAAACAGAATGGAATTATTCTCATCAACAGTAAGACACCCCTTGCATTCTCCCGCGATGAGCAAAAAGAACTGGAAGATACAAAAGCGCGCATTTACTACCTGCCTGCCACGGAAATGGCAAATGACTTGGCAAAAACCGACCTAGCGACTAATATGGCCATGTGTGGTGCCATCTCTGGAATCTTCGGTCTCCCTGACGCAAAATCTTTGGCAGAATCTGTTAAAGACCGGTTCATCGGAAAGGGGATTGTAACTTCAGGGGGAACAGCGACTTTGGACAGTGCTATTGAGAAAAAGTTTGCAAAAAAGCAAGAGTTGCTAGAAGCAAACCAGAAAGTTTTGGATGCCGCTGTCCAATACACTATTGATCAAGGTTGGTCAGAAGCAGAAAAACCTGCTAAAGCGACCGCGTAACGTTAAAGACTGGAGAGAACATGTACTACATCGCGTCTGTTGACAAGGACATTTGCTCGGCTAAGAACTGCCACCTCTGTACACAATATTGTCCAGAAGCTAACTGCATCAATTACAGCGAACTGGATAAGTCGGCTTATGTTTCTGTGGATCGATGCAAAGCCTGTGAGATTTGCATCTACATTTGTTCAGAAATCGCCAAAAATAATGCCATTTCCATGAAATGGATTGAGGACCTGGACGAAGGCTTTGTTATTAAAAAATCCGGAGTGGTTATACGATAATTTGTCGTTTTATTAAAAGGTATTTGGGCTTCACCGCTCAAATACCTTTTTTTATTTTATTTGAACCTTAAAGGAAAGCCCTGAAATGGAAAGAACTTTTGCTATCATCAAACCGGACGGCATAGAACGCAACCTCACTGGAAAAATCCTCGAACGCATTGAATCCAATGGCTTTAGAATTGTGGCTATGAAGCGTGTTTTGCTCAGCAAGGCTCAAGCCGAAGGATTTTATCATGTCCACAAAGAACGACCTTTTTTCGATGGCATGACCACGACCATGAGTTCAGGCCCGGTTGTTTTGCTTGTTCTGGAAAAGGAAAATGCTATCGCCGACTGGCGAAAATTGATGGGAGCCACCAATCCGGCTTCTGCCGAGGCAGGCACCATTCGAAAAGATTTTGCCGAAAATATCGAACGGAATACTTCACATGGCTCAGATGCCGCAGAAACCGCGGCATTTGAAATATCTTATTTCTTCAGTCAGACTGAAATCATCTCCTGACCACTCCACGTTGAGCCCGCCAGCGATGACATTTTTCCACCGGTGCCATGCCGGTGGAAAATTTTTAAATCCGGGCCCAATGGTGTATCATCTAATTATTATGAGACTTCTTATAGCCCTTATAGCCCTTACTTTGTTTCTGGCCCCCATGCAAGCCCAGGCCAAATCGAATTATGACTATCAACTCTATAAAAACCACGAAAACTACGGCATCGTTGTTTTTCCCAAAAAATACATTTTCAAGGAACTGAGCGACTATGTCTCCTCGTTATCGTTTTTAGAGATTGAGTCAGGCAAGGCGGTGATGCGACGGGGCTCCAAAAATGAAAATGAAACCTTGATGATGCCCCTGGAAGTGCAAAAAAAACATTCTATTGAAAAGTTTATCGTCATACAGGTTTTGAGTCCGAGTGAAATGCTGGTGGGCATTTATGATCCTGAATGGGGGCTGACTTTACCTTCCGCCGCATTTGGCATGGAAGTCCTTATGCAAAATATTCCTAAGACCTTGAACGCCTTTCGCGGAAACAACCCTCAGCAACAGACTGGATTAGAGCGCCGGGAAAGGCCTGTTTTTGTCAATTTTTTCCGTAAGCAGGGCTATAATGCAAGTGAGTCCACACCATCCATTCCACGGCAGGGAGGCAGAGAGGTCAATGCCCGTATATGAATACCAATGTGAAAAGTGCAAGGACATTGTAGAAGTCCTGCAAAAAGTCAGTGACGATCCACTCGAAACATGTGAAAAGTGCGGTGGCAAACTGAGCAAGCAGTTCAACCAGATGAATTTTCATTTGTACGGACCCGGCTTTTACTCAACAGACAATAAGCGCAAATATCTTAAATAACTCTCCATGATTTTAATTACCCGCCGCCTGGAATTTTGTGCCAGCCATAGATTGCACAACCCTGCCTTTTCGGAAGAAAAAAATGCGGCTACCTTTGGTTTATGCAATAACCCCAACGGGCATGGACACAATTATGTTCTGGAAGTCACTGTCAGGGGAGAAGTAAACCCGGAAACGGGAATGGTGCTGGATCTCAAAGCTCTCAAAAAACTGATTAACGAAGAGATCGTGGATAAGGTTGACCACAAAAACCTGAATGTGGATGTAGATTTTTTGAAAAATATAATTCCCACCGCGGAAAACATAGCCATTCATTTCTGGAATATCATTGAACCCAAAATTGAGAACGGCACTCTGCATGAGATCAAGCTTTTTGAGTCCGAACGCAATTTTGTCATTTACCGAGGGGCGGAACTTGAAAGACCTCATTAGGCAAATATTAGAGCAAGTTGGGGAAGACCCTTCCCGGGAAGGACTCCGGAACACCCCTGAGCGGGTGGAAAAATCACTGAAGTTTCTGACCAGTGGCTACTGGGTCAATATCGAAGAACTTGTTAATGGCGCATTATTCAAGGAAGACTATGACGAAATGGTTATAGTCAAGGATATTGACCTGTTCAGCATGTGTGAGCACCACCTGCTTCCCTTCATTGGCAAATGCCACGTCGCCTATTTACCAAGGGGAAAAATAATCGGCCTTAGCAAAGTGCCCCGGATTGTCGACGCATTCAGCCGCCGTCTACAAGTACAGGAGCGCCTTACCAAACAAATCGCCGATTGCCTGAATCAGATTCTTCAACCTCTTGGAGTGGGGGTGGTTATCGAAGCCCTTCACCTTTGCATGTGTATGCGCGGAGTGGAAAAGCAAAATTCCTACACCACGACCAGTTCAATGCTGGGCACCTTCAAGTCAGATGCCAGAACCCGCAGTGAGTTTTTAAACCTGATCTCCCCACAGGGGACGCGGCGGTGAGTCAGGCAATGATACACTCTTTACAGTAGAGAGGCTTCTGTTTGAAACCAGACACCAGGGAAATAGTTCTCGAAAATCATGCCCTCATTCCGGAACTATTTGGCAGTCAGGATCTCAACCTCAAGCTGATTGAGAAAAAGTTCAACGTCCGCATTACCACCCGGGAAAACCAAATCAAAATTAAAGGCGACCCTGAAGATATCGAAACAGTTGAAAGCCTTTTCATGCAGTTGGAGAAACTGCATGAGGCCAACCTCCCGGTAGAAAACGGAGACGTGAAGTTCGCCATCCGACTAATCGCGGAAGATCCAAAAACCGACCTTAAAACCATCTTTTCAGAGCGCATTGCCGTTTCCCCAAAGAAGGGCTACATCACCCCAAAGGGACCCGCACAGCACCAGTTCATTCAAGCAATAAGGCAGGACGATATTGTTCTTTCCATTGGCCCGGCCGGAACAGGAAAAACCTATCTGGCTGTGGCAATGGCGGTCGAAGGCCTGCTCAAAAAAAAGTTTAAAAGAATTGTGCTGGTGCGCCCGGCTGTGGAAGCCGGTGAGAAACTGGGTTATCTGCCGGGAGATATCGCTGAAAAAATCAACCCCTACCTTCTGCCCCTCTACGATGCTTTAAGTGATATGATGGAAGGCAATCATGTGCGACACCTGATAGATGACGGTGCCATAGAAATTGCCCCTTTGGCATATATGCGCGGAAGAACATTGAGTGATTCATTTATCATTCTTGATGAAGCCCAGAACGCGACCCGGGAACAAATGAAAATGTTCCTGACTCGGTTGGGGTTCCGTTCAAAAATGGTGGTCACCGGTGATGTCACTCAAGTCGACCTTCCCAAATATAGCGATTCCGGGCTCATCCATGTTCAAAGCCTGTTGAATATGGTTCAAGGCATCAGCTTTGTTTATTTTTCCACCAAAGATGTTGTCCGTCATGAATTGGTGAAAAAAATTATCAAAGCCTACGACCAGTCCCATTCTCATCAGGAATAGTTTCCCGTTATTTTCAGAGTATCCACATGGTTCTTTTTTAATGCCATTATGGAAATTTTCATAAAAAATGAGTGTTCCACCATCAAAGTGGATACCCGAAAAATAAAACGACAAATTAGCAAGGTCCTCGGCTCTCTGGATTGCAATGAGCATGAAATCAGCATATTATTTGTCGGGGATCAGGGAATTCACGAACTGAACCACCAGTTCAGGGGTGTGGATCGCCCGACGGATGTGTTATCGTTTCCCCAACTTTTGGAAGGCGTACCGGAGACCCCAGGGCCGACTGTCCTTGGTGATATTGCCATTTCCCTGGAGACAGCCCATCGTCAATCCGAGCAACACGGCCTGTCCCTGGAGGAAGAAGTAACTTTATTGCTCATTCACGGTACCCTTCATCTCCTGGGCTATGACCATGAGATATCCCATCAGGAAGAAAAACGAATGCGCAAGAAAACCCGTGAATTATTCGAAATGATTTATCCAGGAAAAAAGCTTGCGGATACGTGCAATTTTTGACCCGATAAAACCCTCTGCTTAGGAAAATTCATGAAGCAACTCTGGGCGCCTTGGAGAATGGAATACGTCAAGTGTGAGAAGTCGGATGAATGCATTTTCTGCTCACTTCCCAAAGAAAGTGATGACACAAAAAACTATATCCTTTATCGGGGTCAATCGGCTTTTATCATCATGAATATCTTCCCCTATAATTCGGCCCACTTGATGGTTTCGCCTTTCCGGCATATAGGGTGCTTAACCGAGCAAACTGCCAACGAATCTAAAGAACTGAATCAACTGGCCCATAACTGCATCACGATATTGAGAGCCGTGATCAACCCGGAAGGTTTTAATGTAGGGTATAACATTGGTAAAGCCGCTGGCGCTGGGTATGATGAGCATATTCATTGCCACATCGTACCCAGATGGACCGGAGACACCAATTTCATGCCTGTCCTGGGGGAAACTAAAGTCCACCCGGAACACTTAAGAGCCACTTATAACAAGCTTCTTCCTCATTTTAAAAATCTGTGATTGATAAATCCTATGGGCGTTTCCGCCAAAAGTCTTAAGGTCGATGACACCCCCATGATGCAACAGTACCGGGGAATCAAGAAGGAATACTCCGATTCCATTTTGTTTTTCAGGATGGGAGACTTTTACGAAATGTTCAATGAGGATGCAAAGACCGCGTCCGGCATTTTGCAGATCGCGCTCACATCCAGGAATAAAAATTCCAACCCCGTTCCCATGTGCGGAATTCCACATCATTCGGCAAATCTTTATATTACCAAGCTTCTTAAAGCTGGAAAAAAAGTTGCCATCTGCGAACAAACAGAAGATCCAAAACAGGCAAAAGGACTGGTCAAGAGGGAAGTGGTCAGGGTTATCACCCCTGGAACCATTCTTGATGATAATATACTGGACCCTAAAAAAGACCAGTTCATTGCCTCTGTCTATTTCGGGAAAAACCAAATCGGACTTGCCGCGCTCGATGTGTCGACCGGGATTTTCAAAGTCACCCAGATTGATGGTGGAAATGCCCTCCTCCTCCTTGCCGATGAACTACAAAAGCTGGACCCCAAAGAAATCATTATTCCAAATGCCATAAAAGAAGAACCCCGGCCCTGGCTCCCTACAGGCGAGGTGTTTGTTCATTCCGAAGAAGACTGGACTTTTTCTTTTAGTGAAGCCTATAGAAATCTGGTTGAACATTTTAGAACCCAGTCGTTGGAAGGGTTCGGCTGTGAAAATATGGAAGCGGCAATTTCCTCGGCAGGAGCATTGATCCATTATCTGCGGGAAACCCAGAAGTCTCCCCTGGAACATATCAATACCCTCACGCCCTTCCCTATCCACGACTACATGGCATTAGACCAATGCACCCTGGCAAGTCTGGAGCTTGTCCAATCCAGCGAGGGAAGCCGGAAAAACTCTCTGTTGGATTTACTCGACCTTTGCCAAACGCCGATGGGTGCACGGCGGATCCGTGAATGGATTTTAAAACCACTGATAGACTTGAAAAAAATCCAGGAACGCCTGGGCATCGTTGCAGACTTCAAGCATAATCCTACTGAGCGAAAAAACCTGCGCGATCTTTTGAAACACATCTTCGACCTGGAAAGACTGCTGGGGCGAATCACCCTTTCGGCATGTAATGCAAGAGATCTCATTGCGCTGAAAACCTCCCTGAAAGTTTTCCCTGATTTATCGCAAGCTCTTAAAAGCTATGACTCCCCCTCCTTGCACGCCTACCTGGAAAACTGGGACAATCTGGAAAGTGTCTACAATTTGATTGATCAAAATATCACTGATGACCCGCCTTTGGGTCTCAAGGAAGGAAACCTGATCAAGGCGGGGTGTAACGAAGAACTGGACCGTCTTAAAAAGATTACCCGGGAGGGGAAAAACTGGATAGCCTCTTTGGAACTGGAAGAAAAAGAAAGGACTGGAATACCCGTCTTAAAAGTCGGCTTCAACAAAATTTACGGATATTATATTGAAATCACCAAAAAACATATTGACCGCGTACCGGCTGAGTATATTCGCAAGCAGTCCCTTGTCAATGCGGAGCGTTATATTTCACCCAAACTGAAAGAATATGAAGAAGAAATCACCGGTGCGGAAGAAAAAATATTTGCCATAGAACAAACACTTTTCGAAGAAATTCGATCCGGGGTTTCCCTTGCTGGCCCCCGGATACAGGGCATGGCGCGAACCATCAGTGAAATTGACGCTTTATCCTCATTTGCCGAAATCGCGCACCGGTATAATTATTGCCAGCCAGAATTCACTAATGACCGTAGTCTTGTCATTGAAAACGGCCGCCACCCTCTCATTGAGCAGATAGATCCATCGGTTCGATTTATTTCCAACGATACATTTCTGGACTCGGTGAAACAACAGATCATAATTATTACCGGCCCCAATATGGCCGGGAAATCTACCTATTTGAGACAGGTTGCCCTGATCGCTCTTATGGCGCAAATAGGAAGCTTTGTTCCTGCCGATAAGGTTAGCCTGGGCATTACAGACCGTATTTTTTCCCGAGTGGGAGCACAAGACCATTTACTAAAAGGCCAGTCCACTTTCATGGTGGAAATGAACGAGACCGCCAACATCCTCAACAATGCCACGCCAGACAGCCTGATCATTCTGGATGAAATTGGCCGGGGAACCAGCACCTTTGATGGAATCAGTATTGCCTGGGCCATTGTCGAGTTTCTTCACAAAGCCGATCAGGGAGGAGGGCCTAAAACACTTTTTGCCACCCATTATCATGAATTGACAGACCTGTCACGGGTTCTTTCAGGAGTCAAAAATTTTAATGTCCAAGTGAAGGAATGGAATGATGAAATTATTTTTCTCCGAAAAATTGTTCCGGGAGGAACCGATAAAAGCTACGGCATTCAAGTTGCCCGATTGGCAGGCTTGCCTAAAAAAGTTCTGGATCGTGCCCATGAAGTTTTATTTAATCTGGAACAAAGCGAGTTTGATGAGGTTGGCGTTCCCAAAATCTCCCACTCCGAAAACCGTCAAAACCAGCCGTCTTCTGGTCAACTGGGCCTTTTCCCCGAGCCAGAAAATCCATTGATCCATAAAATAAAGGAAATTGATCCTAACGAGTTAACTCCAAGGGAAGCGTTGGAGGTTCTATTCGAGTTGACACAACTATTAAAGGATGGACTGAAGTGAATATTTTAGTTACAGGAGGTGCGGGATTCATAGGCTCCCATATCGTCAATACCTATATTGAAGCAGGGCACCGCGTCACCGTGATCGATAATCTCTCATCGGGACAGTTGCGGTTTCTGAATCCCAAGGCAAAATTTTATGAAATAGATATCTTAAGTCCAAAGGTCTCTAATATCCTTAAAGATGAAGAAATAAACGCAATCAACCACCATGCCGCACAAATTGCCGTAACCGAATCTATCGCCGACCCCCTGCCCGACGCTAACTCTAATATTATTGGTACTTTACAACTACTTAAAAGTGCGGTATCGTTGAGCGTTGAAAAATTCATTTTCGCTTCAACCGGAGGCGCCATATATGGAGAGCAGATTTGTTTTCCGGCAAGCGAAGACCATCCGAGCCAGCCATTGAGTCCTTACGGAATTTCCAAGCTGTGCGCGGAGAACTACCTGAAGTTTTTTAACGTGCAGTATGGGTTGAGCACTACCATACTCCGTTACAGCAATGTTTTTGGCCCGCATCAAAACCCCCATGGGGAGGCGGGAGTTGTTGCCATATTCTGCGAAAAGCTGTTGAAGAAACAGAAACCGGTTATTTGTGGGGACGGGGAACAAACCCGTGACTTCATTTCGGTTCGTGACGTCGCGCAGGCGAATTTAATAGCACTGCATAGCAACTGCACCGGAACGTTTAATGTGGGAACGGGGAAAGAAACCAGCATAAACTCTTTAACCGATTGCCTGCTGGGAATATCTGGTAAAAACATTGTAGCCGATCACGGTTCGGCTCGAAGCGGAGAACAGCGCAGAAGTGTGATTGACTCTAAAAAGTTTTATGACTGTTTCGGATGGAAACCCGAAATTTCTTTGGAGCAAGGATTAGTT
>PCTK01000241.1:0-147 GCA_002786505.1 Nitrospinae bacterium CG22_combo_CG10-13_8_21_14_all_47_10
AACTTCCATCGCGCAAGTTCAAAAATTTCGTTATACCCCTACGGGGCATGAGGATAGAGGTCGAATACCACACGCGTCCGGATTTTCATTGTTGTTGATGTCGCGTCGAACCGGTACGCAGAAGTCACCCATCTGGATCAAGGCATT
>PCTK01000241.1:153-1658 GCA_002786505.1 Nitrospinae bacterium CG22_combo_CG10-13_8_21_14_all_47_10
TCAGCAATGTTTCTTCTTTCGACCCCTGGCTTTTCGCCCCGGAAAACCTTTGGTTCCCTGCCGTGTTCAAGTCTTCAACGTTGGAAACGTTGTGTTGACAAATTAATGACTTGTTCTTCAACGAAAAACATCCAGACCCTTTTTGATTCGCGAATGCGGGCGATGTTCTCCTAGGTCAGGTTCGGGGAGTGCATTTTCATCTTTTCTATAAACAATCTCTTTCTTTAACCACGGAATACACGGAACACACTGAAAAAAACAAAACAAAAGCTGGCGTGTCTTCTGTGTCTTCCGTGGTTAAAAATTTTTTTGAGGTATTTAAAGGGGTCGTAGAATGACACTGGGTTCTCGTGTCTCGCAGGGGTACTCACATAGAATACTTGTAGTTGTTAAGTGTTGCTGGGCGGGTTAATATTGTTTTTAAAAGGAGACGTTTTGGCGACTTCATTTAAAAAACAAATTTATGTTCTGGTTGCAGGTGCCGTTGCCTTTATGGCGATCCTTGCCATGCCGGCTATTGAGGGCTTAGCGCCTGAAGGTCAGCGCATGCTGGCGGTGACCGCCCTCATGGCCATCTGGTGGATCGGCGAGGGCACTGCCATCCCTGTGACTGCGCTTTTGCCTCTTGTGTTGTTCCCCGTGCTTGGCATTATGCCGAGCAAGCAGGTAGCCCCCAATTATGCCAACCATCTAATTTTTTTGTTTCTTGGCGGGTTCATGATTGCACTGGCCATGGAGAAATGGAATTTTCACAAACGTCTGGCTTTGTGGATTATTGCCGCGATCGGCACCCGGCCCCAACGTGTGGTTCTGGGGTTCATGACCGCCACGGCTTTTTTGTCGATGTGGATCTCTAATACGGCATCGACCATGATGATGCTCCCGGTTGCCATGGCGGTCGTGCGGCAGATTGCCCTGGATGCGTCTTTGAACGGCCAAAAAAATTCTGCAACGCAAGAGGCTATTGAGCAGGGGTTCGGGCTCGTTCTCATGCTGGGTTTGGCCTATTCCGCCAGTATCGGCGGGGTTGGCACCCTCATTGGCACCCCGCCAAATATTGTTTTTGCCGGTTTTTATAAAAAACTGTTTCCGGAGAACCCTGAAATAAGTTTTTTCCAGTGGATGGTGCTGGCCATTCCCATCGTGATAGTTTTTATTCCAATTGTGTGGTTGTATCTGTGCCGGTTTGTTTCGCCCATCCCTTTGCGAAATATTTCGGCGGGGAGTCATGAAATCATTCAAAGGGAACTTGATGCTCTGGGACCCATCAACCGCGCTGAAAAGGTTGTGGCGACGGTGTTTTGTCTCACTGCCTTTTTGTGGATATTTCGCAAACCCATTGTGCTGGGCGAATTTGTTATCCCTGGTTGGTCGGGGTTGTTTGCCCATCCCCAATTCCTGCATGATTCCACCGTGGCCATGGCGATGGGGACCCTGCTTATGGTCCTTCCGGTTAATGGGACAACGGGTCGGGACTTGAATGGCAAGCGCGAATTTTTTGCGCT
>PCTK01000241.1:1723-7376 GCA_002786505.1 Nitrospinae bacterium CG22_combo_CG10-13_8_21_14_all_47_10
CTTTGGCCGGGGGTTTTGGCGCAACCGGACTGGATACATGGATAGGCAGTAAGCTCACAGGCATTGCGAGTTGGCCTTTATGGTGCGTGGTGCTTACTATTTGTATTGTCATTACGTTTTTGACGGAGTTGACTTCGAACACCGCTACCACCACGATGATTCTTCCCATACTGGGTATGTCCGCGGTGGCTGTAAATATTCATCCTCTCCTCTTTATGGTGCCGGCAACGTTGGCGGCATCTTTTGCCTTTATGTTGCCAGTGGCGACCCCGCCAAATGCCATTGTGTTTGGTAGTGGCTGGGTGACGATCCCTCAAATGTCACGTGCTGGTTTTGTTCTTAATCTTGTGGGCGCCGGTATTGTGACTTCTGTGGTTCTGCTTTTAGTAAAAGCCCTGTTTCTTTAGGTTTAAATCCCGATAAATTAATAGGTTATGGCATTATTCTTTGGGTGGTTGCTTTAAGGCAGGCAAACTGGTATTTAGAGTGTTATGAATCCTGCCAATTTCGTACACCTTCACCTTCATACTTCTTATAGTTTGCTGGACTCTTCGATCCGCCATCCGGCTTTGTTTGAAAGGGCGGCCCAGTTCGGCATGCCTGCGGTTGCGATGACCGATCATGGCAATATGTTTGGGGCGGTGGAATTTTATAATGCGGCCCGCAAGCATGGCATCAAACCGATTATCGGGTGCGAAGTGTATGTCGCGCCGGAAAGTCGCCTTGAGAAAACCTCCAAAGACGGTCTGCGCGATGCGTCTTATCACCTTATCCTGCTCTCTGAAAATGAGACGGGTTATAAAAACCTGTTAAAACTGGTGACCAAAGGGTATCTGGAAGGGTTCTATTACAAGCCGCGTATCGACAAGGAACTGTTGGCAGAGCACGCAGAAGGGTTGATTGCCCTGAGTTCCTGCGTTCGTGGTGAAGTCGCCCATAATGTGAACCGGGAGAATGTTCCCCGCGCCATCAAAGTGGCCAGCCAGTACGCGGAAATCATGGGCGAAAACAATTTTTTTCTGGAATTGCAAAACCACCAACTGGAAAACCAGGACCGGATCAACAAAGAACTCATAGACATCGGCAAAAAGCTGGGGCTCCCCGTGGTGGCCACCAACAATTGTCACTATATTGATAAGGAAGACTTCCGGGCGCATGAAATCCTTTTGTGCCTGCAGACGGGGAAAACCATCACTGACCCTTACCGGATGCAGTATCCCAAGGATGAGTTCTATTTCAAATCGCCGCAAGAGATGATCGCCTTGTTCAAAGAGACTCCTGAGGCGATTGAGAATACTTTGAAAATTGCCGAACGCTGTGAACTGGAACTGGAGTTTGGCAAGCTTAATTTGCCGGACTACCCGGTCCCGGAGTCTTATACTCTTGAGACTTATCTTGAGGAGCGTTCCCGCGAGGGTTTGCAAAAAAGGTTCACAGAACTGGAAAAACGCAAGATTGAGTTTGACCGGAGCGTCTATGAAGAAAGGCTGGAGCGGGAACTTGGGATCATCGAGAAGATGGGGTATCCCGGCTATTTTCTTATCGTGTGGGATTTTATCCACTATGCAAAGGAAAACGGCATTCCAGTTGGCCCCGGCCGGGGCTCTGCGGCGGGTAGTGTGGTGGCCTATGCCCTGCAGATCACCGACATTGATCCCATGCAATACGATTTGTTGTTTGAGCGGTTCTTGAATCCGGAGCGGGTGAGCATGCCGGATATTGATATCGACTTCTGTATGGACGGGCGCGATGACGTGATTAAATATGTCACCGAGAAATATGGTGGCAACCAGAACGTGACCCAGATCATTACCTTCGGGAGTATGAATGCCAAGGGGGTTATCCGCGATGTCGGGAGGGTTCTGGATATGCCCTATGGGGAGGTTGACAAGTTGGCGAAACTGGTTCCCAACAAGCTTAACATCACGCTTAAGGATGCGTTTAAAGAAGAACCGCAATTTGAAAAACTGCGCAAGGAGAACGCGAACGTCGCCGCACTCCTGGACATCGCAAAAAATCTGGAGGGTTTGGCGCGACACTGTTCGACGCATGCGGCCGGAGTTGTCATCTCATCCAAGGCTCTGACCGAGTTTTGTCCACTGTATAAAGGTGGCAATGACGAGGTCGTGACCCAGTATGCAATGGGCAGTGTGGAAAAACTTGGACTGCTCAAAATGGACTTTCTCGGTTTGAGAACGCTGACCGTGATCAACAATGCGCTGAAGATGATCAAACAGTCGAAAAATATTGATCTGGATATCGGCGCCATTCCCCTGAATGACCCTGCAACCTACCAGCTCCTTTGCGACGCGAAAACGCTTGGCGTTTTCCAGTTGGAAAGTTCGGGAATGCGCGACCTGCTTAAAAAACTAAAGCCGGACTGTTTTGAGGACATCATCGCCCTTTTGGCCATGTACCGACCGGGTCCCCTGGAAAGCGGCATGGTCGATGATTATGTCAAGCGCAAGCACGGTACGATGGAAGAAAAATACGACCTGCCGCAGTTGGAGTCCATTCTCAAGGAAACGCATGGTGTCATTCTTTATCAGGAGCAGGTGATGAAAATCGCCAGCGTGCTGGCTGGATTCAGTCTGGGTGACGCCGACTTGCTACGCAGGGCTATGGGTAAAAAGAAGGCGGAAGAAATGGCCGCCCAGAGGCAAAAGTTTTTGGAAGGGTCGCGGGTTAAAAATATTAATGAAAAAAAATCAGAAAAGATTTTTAACCTGATGGAAAAGTTTGCCGGCTATGGATTTAACAAATCGCATAGCGCGGCGTACGCGCAGGTTTCCTACCAGACAGCTTACCTGAAAGCGCATTATCCTTTGGAGTTTTTTGGTGCTTTGATCACCAGTGATATGGATAACACCGACAAGGTTCTGCGTTATATCCACGATTGCCGTGAAATGAAGATTACCGTGCAACCGCCGGATGTGAACCTGAGCTACCGCGATTTTTCGGTGGCTGAGAATAAACTGGTCTTTGGTCTCGGGGCCATAAAAAATGTTGGAAGCAAGGCCATCGACAATATTATCGAGGCCAGACAGGGGTTGCGCCGGTTTGCATCGCTGGAACAGTTGTGTGAGAACGTGGACATGCAGTTGGCTAACAAGCGGGTTTTTGAAAGTTTGATTAAAAGTGGCGCCTGCGATTCCCTGGGTCAGAGCCGGGCGCGGATGATGAGTGAATTGCAGGCCCGTATGGAGCAGGGTCAGGCCAAGCAAAGGGACATGCACTTGGGGCAGTCCAGCATGTTTGACTCTTTTGAAATGGATGTGGAGGAGGACAAGTCATCCGCTGGCAGTGTGAAAGAGTGGAGCGATGCGGATCGGCTCAGGTTGGAGAAGGAAAGTATCGGGTTTTATATTACAGGTCATCCGCTGGATGGCTTTACCAGGGAGTTGTCCTGGTTCACCGACGCGACTACGGCCTCCATCGCCGAAGCGAGGAACGAGAAAGTCGTCAGCATAGCGGGAATCCCGATCAAGCACCTTCCTAAAACCTTACGCAAGGGTGACAAATGGGGGATCATCACCCTGGAGGATTTGCAGGGGTCGGTAGAAGTCATCCTCTGGCCGGAAATTTACACTCACGCCCAACAACTTTTACAGGAGGAAGTGCCGCTTTTGGTAAAGGGTAAGGTGGACTCCGAAGGCAACCTCCCCAAAGTCATTGCTACAGAGGTTTTTCCGCTTGCCCAGGCGAATCAGCATTTTCAGGGCAAAGTCATGATCCATTTCAGGACTTTGGGATTGGAACGCGAGACCCTGGTGGCGGTGAAGGGTATTCTCGCTTCGCACAAGGGTAATAATGATACCCGCCTGCACTTTATTTTTCCCGATGGGAAGGAACGTGTAGTTACCGTGGCAGATGAACTGCGTATTCAGCCTTCCGATGAGGTGATTGACCAGATCGAAGCTCTCCTGGGAGAAGATACCATTTTGTTTGAATAGGGTTGTTCATATCTTTCTGGGTGTTGGCTTTGGGTTTGTGAGATAATGCCCTTTCACTTTTAGCTCTGAAAATATTACGATACTAAAGGAATTATGGAAGTTAAAGAATTTGCATTACGATACTTTAAAGATGTGATGGCGAACGGCTTGACGGTGGTGACGGTGGAAATGCCGCATATTCACACCATGGAAGTGTCAATGTTTGTCCGGGCTGGTTTGCGGTTTGAAAATGAAAAGAATAATGGAATCTCCCATTTTCTGGAACATATGATGTTTCGGGGAAACCGGAAGTACCCCGATTCGATTTCCCTGAATATGGAGTTCGAAAATATAGGGCGCGACCTTCGCGCCTCCACCCTTGGGGAATATACCCAGTACGGGTTCAGTCCGCATCTCTCGCAGTTGGACAAGGGCATTGAACTCTTCGCTGAGTTTTTTTATTCCCCGACATTTCCAGAGATTGAGTTGGAGCGCGGAATCATCCTTGAGGAATATTATGAAGAACTGAATGAAGATGGGGTGAATGTTGATATCAACAACCAGGCCTGCAAACTACTTTACCCAGGAACACCCCTATCATGGCCCACCATCGGGACAGAAGAAACCATTAAAGCGATTAATGTGGAAATGTTGAGGGACTATTACAACACTCATTACATTCCCGGCAACATGGTTCTGGCAATATCAGGACCCGTTGAGCATGAGCATAATCTTTCCTTGGCGGAAAAATATTTTTCAGATTTCCCGGAAACAGGGGTCCCAATTACAAAAAACCATTTTGTCGGAAGCGTTCCCGAAAAGCAGACCCAGCCCCAGTTTCTTTTTCAGCATGATTCCGACAGTCAGATCGAACTGCAATTATGTTTTCGCTCATGTTCCTACAATCATGCGGATTTTCTGACCATGGGACTGGTCAGCCGGATTTTTGACGATGGTTTCACTTCCCGATTACAGAGAGTGCTCCGGGAGGAGCGAGGCCTGGTTTATTCTGTGGAGTGCCGGGCAACCAGCATGTCGGACATCGGCACGATGGACTTTGATGTGACTGTGCGGCCGGAAAAACTTATTGAGGTGACAAAAGTCTTGCTGGAAGAAATTAAAACCTTTGCCACTCAGGGGCCAACGGATGCAGAAGTGGCACATGTGAAAAAGCGCTACATGTTTGACCTGGATTCGGAACTGGATGACCCCTACAAGCAGGTGGTGCGTTATGCCTTTCCGCATCTTTATTCTGAAGAACTCTCCGTGGAAGAGGAACGAAACCAGATTCAGATGATCTCGAAAGAAAAAATTATGGAGATTGCCAAAAAAACTTTTGTTCAGGAAGTGCTCAACCTGATTCTCGTCGGGCCTTATACCCCTGAATTGAAATCAGACCTCGAAAACCTGATTTATGACTTTTGATTCCATAAAAAAAATACTGGCGTTTTCGATCCTCGCGCTGTTCATTTCTGCCTGTGGCGCAAATGTCGAAGATTGTTTGAAGGATGAAAGTTGCGGTCCTGCCATACAGGTAGCCACCCTTCCCGGAAACTTGCCTGTGGACCCCGGTGATCCTTTTTGGGATTCCGGGCCGGTCGCTGTCAGGGTCGAACTCGGGCCGCAGATGATCACCAATCCGAAATGGCCGAATCCTTCAACGAAGGAAGTCACGGTACGTGCCGCCAAAAATGATGGGATCCTGGCCATCATGCTGGAAT
>PCTK01000241.1:7727-7869 GCA_002786505.1 Nitrospinae bacterium CG22_combo_CG10-13_8_21_14_all_47_10
ATGACGTTCAGTTTAAACAATCGGTCTTGATGGCCATCGCCGTCTGGAACGGGTCCAATAAAGAATTGAACGGCCAGAAAGGCATCGCCGGTTGGCTTCTTTTAAAACTGGGTTAATCTGAAAATAGCTGACAAGAAGGTTC
>PCTK01000241.1:7883-12505 GCA_002786505.1 Nitrospinae bacterium CG22_combo_CG10-13_8_21_14_all_47_10
AATATATCCAACGTTAAAAAAAACCTGCGGGTTTGTAGGCAAGGAACGAATGATTCCCGCTCTCCCTCAAATTATACCAAGGAGTACATATGATTAAAAGGCACAGAATTCAATTCCCAAAGGACGAATTGAACGCTTATGATCAAAGTGAAACTTATTTCTACCTGCATGCTTCTGGCCATCCAAGGAAAATCAGATTTCATGATTATGATGAAATTTATCAGATACCCGGTTTGTATGAGCAACTATTCTATGATCGCCTTAAATGTGTATCTCCAGTCAAAGTAACAGCAATTCTCGAGTCTGCTATAAAACAGTCCCAAGAAAATTTTTCGGAACTACGCGTCTTAGATTTAGGCGCAGGCAATGGTATGGTGGGTGAGGAATTAAAAAAACGTGGTGTATCAAGATTGATTGGTGTCGACATAATTGTTGAAGCTTTTGAGGCCGCCCAACGAGACCGGCCAGGAGTTTATGATGCCTATTACGTTGAAGATTTTTGTTTGCTGAGTGAAGAAAGCAAAGAAAGTATAGCTTCATGGCAATGCGATTGTATGATAACTGTTGCCGCACTTGGGTTTGGCGACATTCCAGTGAAGGCGTTTATTGAGGCATTCAATATTATTAAAACAAAAGGGTGGATAGGTTTTAACATTAAAGATACATTTCTTGATCAAAGTGATAACTCGGGTTTTTCTAAAATGGTCCGAGAGTTGATTTTTTCAAAATATCTTGATATCTACCATATTGAACGTTATCGCCACAGATTGTCTACTGAAGGAGAACCTCTTCATTACTTTGCCATTGCGGGTAAAAAAAATGCTGATGTTCCGCTAGAGTTTCTAAAGTCAAAAAATTTTATGGTTTGAGAATTTAAGCGTCTAGCCGCATATTGCATGAAAAAAAGATGGCGAATTCTGCCTTTAAAATAAGGTTGACTTGGCAATTAAGGAAAGGAATCCGCCGTGACAGATTGCACCTCCATCCAGATCGAATTCCCAGGATTTGACCGCCGCAAGGTTCACACTTCCTTTTCGGGCGGTTATGTGACCCCGACGGCGACAACCTGCTGTTGCGGCATGCGGACCGTCGTCTGGATTTGCTTCGGCACGTCGAGCGGGCCTTGCCCGACCCACGCCGTTGGGCCAATGCATACGTCATTCCCACGCAGGCGGGAATGACGTAGTAGGTTGACGAGAATGACGTGGGTTGAAAGGGGGTGTACCCGCTTGCGGAAAAAACCGCCCTTTTTGCCGCGCCCACGCCCCAAACGGGCCGATGAATCTCATAACCCCCGCTCTCGGACGCTCAAAAACAAAACTTCTCTCAACTCATGCAATATCCGGGTTAGTAATTAATGGCTGGCAACTTTTGTGCCGTATTTTTTCCCAGGTTAGCGCGGAACTTTATCCAGGGGGCTTGTAAGGCGAGAACAAGGTTGCAGGCCGTAAAAAGTTATTGCAAATTGGCTCCATGCTAAGCGGCTAGTCGGTAACGGCGCCTTTAGCGGCGGTCCCGACGAGTTTTGCGTATTTAGCCAACACCCCTGATTTATATTTTATTTCAGGCGCGACAAACCCTTTTTTTCTTTCTGCGAGTTCTTCATCGGTTAATTCTACATTTAACTGGTTATGGTCCATATCAATGGAAATGGTATCGTTGTCTTTAAGGAAGGCCAGAGTTCCACCAATTTGTGCCTCCGGCGCGATATGGCCGATAACGATGCCATAAGTTCCGCCGGAAAACCGGCCATCGGTGATTAGCGCGACTTTGTCCCCCAGTCCTTCGCCGACAATGGCGGCGGTGGGTGCCAGCATTTCACGCATGCCCGGTCCACCCCTGGGCCCTTCAAAACGAATGACCACGACATCTCCGGCCTTGATGCGGTTGGCAAGGATGGCATCCAGACATTCTTCTTCGGAGTTGAAGACCCGCGCCGGGCCGGTGAAGCTTCGGGTTTTAACACCGGAAACTTTGGCAACGGCACCTTCCTGACAGAGGTTACCTTTGAGAATAACCAGATGGCCTTCTTTTGCCTTTGGCCGATCCAGTGGAAGAATGACATCCTGATCTGCGCGGGGTTGATCGGGAACATCTTTCAGGTTTTCTGCGATGGTCTTTCCTGTTACCGTCATGCAGTCACCGTGCATGAGTCCGGCATTCAACATCATTTTCATGACTTGCGGAATGCCGCCGGCATGGTGCAGGTCGATGGCGACATATTTTCCCGATGGTTTCAAATCGCAAAACAGCGGAATTTTCTTCCTGATGATTTCGAAATCATCCATGGTTAATGGTACTCCGACGGAGTGGGCGATGGCCAGAAGATGCAGGACAGCGTTGGTGGAGCCGCCAACGGCCATGACAACCGCGATGGCATTCTCGAAAGCTTCCCGTGTCATGATGTCCCGTGGAAGAATATTTTTTTCGATCATATTTAACAGGGCCTTCGCGCTTTTACCCGTGCTGATTTCCTTGTCCTTGTCTTCATTGGCCATGGTGGAGCTATAGGGCAGGCTCATTCCCATTGCTTCAAAGGCAGAGGACATTGTATTGGCGGTAAACATTCCTCCACAGGAACCAAAACCCGGGCAGGCATTTTTTTCAACTTCAGTGAGTTTGCACTGGTCTATGCTACCGGCACCGAACTGCCCCACTGCTTCAAACACATTGACAACGGTCAGGTCTTTGCCGTCCAGGTGACCGGGCTTGATGGTTCCGCCATATACAAAAATTCCTGGAATATTTAATCGAGCCATGGCGATCATGGCTCCCGGCATATTTTTGTCACATCCGCCGATGCAGATGACTGCATCCATGCTGGCACCCCGGCAAACGGTTTCTATGGAGTCGGCGATTACTTCCCGGCTGACCAGTGAACATTTCATCCCTTCCGTTCCCATGGAGATTCCGTCGCTGACTGTGATGGTTCCGAACATCTGCGGCATGCCGCCGCTTTTTCGGATTTCTGCCGAGGCGATGTCGGCGAGTTTGCCGAGTCCTGCATTGCATGGGGTGATATCGCTTTGCCCGTTGGCAATTCCTACAATGGGTTTGTCAAAATCCTCATCGGTGAACCCGACTGCTCTTAGCATGGCTCGGTTGGGGGCTCGTCGGTCTCCTTGGGTGATGGCTCGGCTTTTTGAATTTAGAGGTGTCATCTTTCTTTCCTGATGGTTTTTTTTAATAGGCTTTATGCCCTCATTTTATTCGACTTGGGGTGCTTATGCCCAGAAACGGCATTGACGGTGGGACGGCGAAAATAGCCGTCTCCATTCTGGGAATGCGCGATGGCATAGTATACAGGATTTGCCGCCACTTTTAAAATGGCTTGCGTACCGGATATCTCAATTTCATGATCAAAAGGGATGACCGGTGTTTTGCGGTCTTTTTCCCATGTTTTTCCTGGGGAATCTGAGGATAGAAACTTAGGCAATCGAAACGATTTCTGGGCATATAGATAGTCTAATTTCAGCAGGTCCAATTCCATGGATGTGGGAGACGGATAAAATGTATCCCGAAAAATGCGGTAATGTTCATCCAGAGAAATAGGGTTCATCAATAATCCGCGCCCATCATGGTGTTCCAGCAAACGGTTGAACAGGGTTACAGGGTCCATTTTTTCGAGCAGGTAGTGGATGGAAAAGCGGAACCGCTTGGAATTATAATAACGGTCAAAAATGTCTTCAAAGTGTTTCAAATACAGAACCTCTTTGGCCGATAGATTCTGGTGTGAGATCAGTTCGTAGGGAGGGGTCGAAAGGTAACGGTACTGTTCTTTCTCAATCAGGTCGTTGATGGGCGCCCCTGGAAGAAATTTGAGAAACCCCAACTGCAATTCGTGAGGCCTCAGCGACATCACTTGGGAAAAAGAGCGCAGGATATCCGCCAAGGTTTCTCCGGGCAGGCCGAAGATCAGATCGCAGTGAAAATGAATGCGGTCTTGTTCCACCAATTGCCTGATCATTGCAAAAAGTTTTTCGTTGTTCTGCTTCCTTTGAATGGTTTCCTGAACGGACTCCGTGGTTGTTTGAATCCCGATCTCAAATTGAAACATTCCAGGGGGAACTGTTTTCAGAAAATCCAGGATTTCAGGGGTTAAAATATCTCCGACCACCTCAAAATGGAATTCGTTTCCTTTGAATTGCGTTAACCACTGCATCAGCTTTTTCATGCGTCCGGGTTTGAGGTTGAAAGTGCGGTCGACAAACTTGATTTTTTGAATGCCTGCGGCGACGAGTTCCCGTATCTGACTCTGGATGGTTTCTTCATCAAAGTAGCGAACTGTTTTGTCCAGCGCGGAAAGGCAAAACGAGCAAAGGTAAGGGCAACCCCTGGAGGTTTCAAAATAGACGATGCGGTTTTTCAGTTGCGGGAAATCTTCTTGCAGATATGCGGGGCAGAGTTCTGGCAGGTCGGTTCCGTAGGTCCGCCAGCGTTTAAGCGTTTCGTTGGAGGGCGCCACTTCTTTGTAACTTAACTCAAGAAACTCCAGCCATTTCTTTTCGCCCTCGCCGGAGATTACAGGGTAGGGGAGGGAGCCCTCTTTTTCAAACGACACCTCTGGTCCGCCGACAACGATTTTCAGATGGGGCATTTGTTTTTGCAGGCGTTCGACCAAC
>PCTK01000241.1:12569-12735 GCA_002786505.1 Nitrospinae bacterium CG22_combo_CG10-13_8_21_14_all_47_10
GGATCTCCGCGGCAATTTTCCAGACTGGTTGATTGATGACAAATTCCCGTATCCATACATTCCGGTAGCCCGCATTGCGGCTGACGTTTCTCAGATATCTTAAACTCAGCGAGGAATGAATAAATTTTGCGTTAAGCGTTATGAGTCCGATGGAAAGTTTCATGCC
>PCTK01000177.1:0-8676 GCA_002786505.1 Nitrospinae bacterium CG22_combo_CG10-13_8_21_14_all_47_10
CAATGACTTTACTTTTCCCCAAATAGGCTACGATAAAAAACCAGATCACTGCAAATAATAAAATGGCACCCGGATTGAAAGGCACACCCAGTCCGCTTATTAGTTCAACAGAATGAAAACTGGGAGCAGGAAAAACCAGAACGAATAAAATACCCAGAACCATCGAAAGAATAGACAGATACTGATAGGCAGTAAATTTTCTTGAACCTCTGAAATCCCCTCGGAAGAATTCCGAAAATAACCTCCAACCCTGCGAAACAAATAAGGTAAAGACAAAAGCCTCGGTAAAAAGGGAATTAGAAAAAAGGATCATGCCCAACATTCCGCTGGTAATGCAAACTATTGCGGTTATTGCCTGGACTGGAACAACCGGTAGCCCATCCCAGCCGTGAGCGTAGGCAATTTTTTTTGTTTGACCATAAAAAATAAAATGAAATTTTTTAAATATTTTTTTCACCAGGGGGGAACTTTGTTGAAGTGGCTTTCCATAGCAACATCCAAAACTAATGCAAGCCAGGCGGCCAAGCCCCTCACCAAAGCAATAAGCAATGGAAATTCCCGCCAGCATGGGAATTGGCTCTGGAGTAACCCCTGTATATCCCCAAGAACCCATCTGAATGATCGCGCCTGTGAGCCCTGCCCCAATGAGGCCCAAAATAGATGCCGCCCCCGTGGAAAAGGTATTTGGTTTATTCTCAATCCAACGAGACAAAATACCAGCGGCTGGCAGAGTAAGACAAAGAAGGACGGTGAGAATGCACAATGATATTTGCAAATCCACTCCTATACTTCCCATCAGAATCATGAACGAGAAGGAAGCGGCTACAATTGCGTTTGCAATTAAAACTCCATAATAAGTCAGGTTTATTCCCTCCCAATTTCCATCGGGTCTTTGCCTGACTGGAATAACTGCCAGGATTTGGCTATTTTCTTTGGGGAGTTTTCTGAAGCCCCATACCTGATAAAGAAGAAAACCAAGAAACATTTTTACGATAATTATTCCATTCATTTTTAATCCTGATTATTTAAATGCTACGCCAATCCATGACCGCACCTTTACATCTGTTTCTACCAAAGGAGTTTTAAAGTCATGGGTAAACCGACTCTGCGCGAAAGGATGGCGCATATTGGAAAGAATCTCTGGTGAAAACTCTATCCTTCCCTTTTGAAAAAGTAAAACGGTGGTACTGCTTCCAGGGCGAAACAGGCTTTTGGGTTGCCCTTTTTTAACAAACATAGCTTTTTCTATCTTTTTCTGGGAATCATATTTATTTTCTGAATAGCATTGAAGGATATCTCCTATCATTAGTGCTACAACTTCAACCATTGCAACCAGGCCAACGTAGCTACCGCCGGGCACATCTGTATCAATTATTGTGACGGTCCGCTTATTTTTTGAATATGGCGTGACAAGAAGAACTACCGCCCCGGGATTACAGGAATGATATTTGCCGTGAAGCTCGTAGAAGTCCAAAACTTCACCAGAAACCGGACAATGGTTATAATGATACTTGTCAGGAGTAAGGCGGAAAACAGCGAAGTCTCCCCCATCAAAGGTTTCCAGCCATCGTGCTTTATCCGTTCCTATTAGCTCCTCGAATTCGAAGAACTTATTCTTAATCCAGAAAGACGAAGATTCACATAACGACCCCACCAGCATCCGTGAGTCAGCGGGAGAGACAATGAGTTCGGGCAATTCAGGCATCTGGCGAGTTTCCCAATAGCGGATTTTACGTTCAAAAACTTTTTTTGGCGTATCCAGAAACTCTGGTGGATCAATGCATTCACCCAGGTCGATGGAGCACTCTTTCATCAGCCTGGAATTTCCCGAAAGTTTGGAACCCACCCATGAGTGATAATTTAATAAACCCAGAGCACTGGAGACCCTGGAACTGGTTAATGCATCGAAGAGGAAAGGGGCTTTTTCCCTGACACTGGAATAAAGCCACCTGACAACAGGATCACCAAATAACTGCTCAGTAACTACCTTTCCAGTCCCCCGTTCAATATATTGATGGCCTGGCATATTATCTCAACTCCTCATTAGAGATAATTTCGCCTGATTTTTCCGCCTCATAGGATATATAGATCAAGAGCAAAGCAATCACTTTCTTTAAAACTATTTCTGTTGTGTCTCCATTTACCAGGCTTTGTTTAAGAAAAGCGAAAAAACCATCGGCACCATAGGGCTCAAATATATTCCTCAAAATTTCAGAACCATTTTTATTAGAAAATCGAATAAAATCCTGATTGCTGGTCACCTGATTCCGCAACAAATCCAATCCCTCATAAATGTGTTTGAACCGCAATTCATTTCTATAGTACTCCTCCGAGGCATTATTAATTTCATGCGCAGAAAGCTTGAAAGGAGATGAGGTCCCTGCCTGATCCAGTATTCCCTTGGTGAGACGGCCGTAAACGGAAAAACTTTCGGGCTCCTCGATTCTGTTTTCGAGATCACGCAAAGTTTCATCCATTCCTAACTGACAAACCAAATCCGCGCCTTCCACCCTCAAGCATTTCACGAGAGCCCTCTGGTACTCTTTAATATAAACTCTTGAATATCCTGAATATCTTGCACTTTCCCTTACTTGCATGGTTCGCTTCAGCAGATTTTTCAAATAAAAATTACCTGTATCCTCCCGTACAAAAAAGGTCGGAATGCCAATGGCGGCTCCAAAAGCTATCTGTTTTCTCTCGCTTTCAATAAAAGGGTTATCTGGAATAGAGCGGTGCGTGACCTTCCCTGTGGCAATCAGCTTATATGCAAATAACGTAATCAGCGTTTGCAGATCAGCGGCTTTCGACACATCACCCATGATGCTTTCAAACAGTGAATAAAACCGGCCTTCAAAACCGGTGTAACCCATGACTGAAAATTGACGTAACCTGTAAAACATGTAAGGAGACATTTTTTCATGAAACACCCCAAGGTGCATCAGGTCTTGCGCGAGACGTTCCTGATTACCAAGGGTCCCGTCTAAAGAAGGGCAGGTTTCCGTGCTCAACAAGGAAACCATGTAATCAATCAAACGATAATCAGGAATGTAATCCCCCCTTAGTTTAAAGATTCTATTAATGGCTTTATCCAGCCATTGAGGACCAAAAGGAGTTACCGGCTTGTTGAATATTTTCAGTTTAGCTTTTTTCTTCCAGCGCCTCCAAAACATCCGGAGATGCGTGTAGTGCAACTGATGGGGCAGATAGCCCAATGCCCTTTCAGGATGAAAATCATAAAACTCCATACGATAGGGAGCCGCGCTGTACAAGCCGACAAACAAAGGTATAAAGTGCTCAAAAATTTTTATAGCCAAATCGCCAATATATTTTTCATGCCTGGCGTTGAAATCCGTAAGCCCTGCTTTCATGGCCAAAGACAGCTTCTGACTGCCAATACTCAAATGCGTTCCATTGTTGGCCAGACTAATATTGGAAGTATTTGGCAAAACAACCAGATTACGGTTAATGATCCCCGCCTCACGAAGTTTTGAAAGCGTGTTAAGCTGGCTTCGGCTCAGAACCTCATGGCAAAGTGCCATGTACGAATTTTTTTCCATGCCCCTATCCCAACCTGACAGACAAGGACTCATAAACAATTCCCGATAAAAGGAATCAGGGATGCAATTATTAAGTCTCTTCAGCCGGACTGGGGGATGAGGAGAGTTAAAGACAACTGCCTCCTGGCCTCTATCTTTCAAACCAAATTTGGTATTGGTGTAGGCTGTCAGTAATTGGGTAAAAAGAAATCTCAGGCAGGTTTCTTGCGCAATCAACTTTCCATTTCCCAGCCTCGGAATCAAAGGACATATATAAAATGAATGCGTTTCTGGAGAGGTATTATCATTTATGAAATGCTCTAAAAGTTGGGTCCCTTTTTTATGCGCAAATTCGGGAAGTGCCTTACAGGTCCCTAAAAAATCGGCCAATGCAAGTTTTAACACATAACTGATTGGGACTCGTATATAACGCTCCCCTTCTTTTTGAAAAACAAACTTTTTAATATCACCACGCAACCCAGAATTCGGGTCGTTTTTGTCGGCCCGGAGATCCTGATTAAAGACTTTTATAGCCTGTCTGCATAACAAATGATAAGGGAACCTGACCCAACTGTTTTCCCAAACATTTTCTTTGTTTGAGGCTACGAAACCTTCAATTTCCGACAACATCTTTTTCGAAGTTTCCCCCGTCCGCAATCGTTTAATCACATTATTGAAATAACTTGATTCACAAATGGCTATCGCGAGGTCAACATCTTCAGCTTTGCCAAGAACCACCGTCTGCAATTCGCTTTCTCCTCCCACGGTGACATCATTAGAGGAAAAAGGTAGGGTTTCGACGAGACGGCTGGTAGAAGAAAAATCAACCCCTATAGCCTCAAAGGCGTGTTGAACCACGCAAAATTCAGGATCTCGACCTAGGAGTCCACTTCTTGGTTCAAGTTTTTCTGGTATTGGGAAATAAGTTTTGCCCATCAGCTTAGCATCAAAAAATTGAACAAAATGAAATCAGCCTTTGAAAAGGTTAGGGCATTTTTGTTATAAAACAATTTTCAAAAGGTTAGAATCTGGAAAGGAACCATTGGGATGCGGAGCAAAGGAAGGAGCTATGAAGACAAGTGCTTGCTCCACCCAAAATAAAACAACCAAAAATGGAATTTTTGTTTTTAAAATTTTCCAGTCAAACTTTACCTGCCAAAAAACAATGGTCAAGAGCGTTATAAATTTGCACCTTGAGTTGAAGCTCAGAAAACTTGGGAGTAACACTAAAAGCTCCATATTTTATAGCTTCCTCAATTTCGGACATATCACATTGGCGAGTATGAACAAGAACTGGAATTTCTGATATCGGCAAAGAGGCCTTTAATTCCTTTAAAGTTTCAATCCCATTCTTTACCGGAATCATAAGATCAAGCAGTATCAAGTCGGGCAAATCATATTGGTTTCTGGAATTCTTTTTAAAAAGAAAATCTACTAATTTCTGGCCATTACCAAAAGTTTCAACTTTCACATTTTTTGATATTTTGCGCAATGCAGTTTTGGTCAGAAAAATATCTTCCTCATCATCATCTACAATAAATACGGAAAAAGATTTATCTATCATATCCATGACCTGCCCCCTGATAGTGGAAGGATAATTTTTTATCTCTCTTATAATGTTTAGTAAGATTACGCATTATAAATGAGCGCTCAATTAGGCTATCATTAGAATTCAGCTAGAAATACAGGGGCCGGGGAAACTTACACGTGAAGTAAAGTTACAGGAGTTTTTCAAGCGACTGGCCCATGGGCCGGAAAGGCGACTGCCGGGACAACACCGTGGCGGAAATTTTATTTCAACCTTGAAGATGGAGTTGATTCACGGAAAATTTCGCAATTCCCGACAGGAAGCCAGGTCGGCTATTTTTGAATATTTCGAAGGTATTACAATCGGCAACGCCGCCATTCTTATCCTGGTTATCTCAGACCAGAAGACTTCGAGAAAAAGAATTAGGCTTAATTAACTGTCCACCAAAATAGGGAAAATCCGTGGACGGCCTCTCCAACTAGCCATGAGGATTTAGAAGTTTTTCTATCTTGCCTCGGAGAATTTTCAGGTCCACCGGTTTTATAATATAGTCATGCACTCCGGCCTTCAAGGCCTCAGCAATCCGCTCTTTTTGGTTTTCCGCCGAAACCATCAAAAAGGGAGCAGACCCCAAAAGCTTTTCTTTTTTAGCTCTTTTATAAAATTCCAACCCATCCATATCTGGCATTCGCCAGTCTGAAATAACCAGATCGACCTGGTTCAAATAAAGTTTATTAAGAGCTACGTTGCCATTTTCTGCCTGGATAATTTTTGAGAAACCCATTTGACTCAATAACCGAACCAGGATGGCGCTTGAAGCTTCATCATCTTCAACTACCAGAATTTTTTTGGATTTTTGCCCTTCCCCTGCCATTTTGTCCTCCCCCTATCATAGATATCGCATATACGATATTGGACTTTTACACCAAATCGTATAATATCTGAACCCTTAATTTCTCAAACTTCTGCGAACGTCACGGGCAAGGGAGACTAGGCACTGAAATTTCAGAGTTTATGGCTGGAGAAATTTTATTCTGCTTGATTATTTTTTCCGCGCGACTGTGCCGGGTTTATTGCGCAGTAAAACCCATTCGTTCAATCTTCTGACTTCATTGGGCTTTAATGTGGTGAGGAGGGACTTGGGGTCGGAATGGTCTTCATCGTTGACCACGAAACAATAGTTTCTTTCAATATAAGCCGCAACATGGGCCTTGAACTGCGGAAACTGGGAAAACATTTCACAAAAAATTTCTGCATGGTATTCTGGCTTGGGATTTTTGGGATCAAACCGGTAAAGTTTGATGTTCAGCTTCTTTTTAAAATCAGCTTTGATTAAAAGGCCCATGATAAAATACTCCCCAAGAATGAGGCTTTATTCTACAGGAAATTTAACAACCACCAAAATCAATGAACCTCAAATTAATTGCGTGAGTCTGGCCTAACTTGGGGAGCCACATAACAATTCAGTTTACAAATGGTTACACGATTACTCCTTTCAGGCTCAGACAGAACTTGTCATGAACCAAAACACCTTAATGTCAAATCGGCAGTGAACCAACTGTTCTCTTGCTCTCAAAATTTCTTTAGTACGTTTGGAGACCCAAGTCATGATCCAAAAAACTGACCGCATTCAAAACCTGCTCGAATTCATGGATCGGTCGCCAACTCCATTCCATGCTGTGCAGGAGATGGCCTACGCTCTTTCCGGCAAGGGTTTTATTGAGCTGAAAGAAGCGGATGCCTGGAAGCTGGTCCCCCATGGCAGGTATTTCCTCACCCGAAACGATTCATCCCTGGTCGCATTTACTTTAGGATCAAAACCCGGATTCAAAATCATCGGTGCCCACACGGACAGTCCCAACCTAAGGCTGAAGCCGCAGGCGGGTTATACCAAAAACGGTTATCTGCAATTGGGCGTGGAGGTCTATGGCGGAGTGTTGCTTTCTACCTGGACAGACAGGGATTTGTCGCTGGCAGGACGTGTGATTCTAGGCGGAAAAAAAGAAACCTCCACCAAGTTGATCCGGTTTGATCAGGTTTTATTACGCATCCCGCAACTGGCCATTCACCTGGACCGCGAAGTCAATAAAAGAGGGCTGATACTCAACGAGCAAATCCATTTGCCGCCCATTTTTTCTTTGCACAAAAAGTCGTCGCCTGAAGATATCCTGAAAAAAATGGTCGCCCAGAAACTGAAATGCAAACCAGCCGATATCGTGGAAATGGAATTATCTTTATATGATACACAACCGGGAACCCTGGCTGGCCCTGAAGGGGAGTTTATTTTTTCCGGACGGCTGGATAATCTCGCCAGTTGCCATTCCGCCACACAGGCATTGATGGAATCCACCCAAAAAGACCCGATGACAAGGGTGATTGCATTTTACGATCATGAAGAGGTCGGCAGTGAAACCGCGCAGGGGGCCGGTTCCCCTTTCCTGAAAGATGTGTTGGAACGTATCACCCTGACTGAAGAAAGTTCCCGCGAAAATTTTTTCAGGGCTCTGGCAAAATCGTTCTTCATATCCGCGGATATGGCTCATGCCGTTCACCCCAATTATTCAGACAAGCATGACAACCAGCACATGCCAATCATTAACGGCGGGCCGGTGGTGAAGAGCAACGCCGGGCAACGTTATGCCACGGAAGGGGTATCGAGCGCATGGTTTGAAGGGTTATGCCAAAAGGCCAAGGTGCCGGTGCAAAAATATGTGGTGCGATCTGACCTGGGATGTGGAAGCACCATTGGGCCAATCACTGCCGCCAACCTGGGAATCCGCACGGTGGATGTCGGGAACCCTATGCTGTCCATGCACTCTATCCGTGAAATGGCGGGAGCCAAAGATCATGAACTCCTGATCCGCGCATTCAAAGAATTCTTCCGGCCCTAGCCCACTGGCCCGCATATTGCGTGAGTAAATTAGCCAGCCTGAATCTTTTTGATGGTTTCCAACAATTTCGGTTTTACGGTAGCCCAGCGGATATGGGTGTCTTTGGTGACCATGATTTCATCTCCCATGATCCAGGCACTGTTCACTCCTGGTATGGCCATCAGGGCCTGGGCCATAGGATGAAGCTCAGCCGTCTCGGGCTCAGAAAAAGGCAAGCTTTTTCCATAAGGCAGTAAAGCCTCGTCCACCTTGAAGGTGATGGTGTGTTCACTGCGTGTAGGTATAACAGTAATACTCCTGCTCATAACAACCTCGTTTAAAAAGGCGATTAAACTTACTGGATCAACGGATCCCCGAATTTATTCCTGGCTTCCTCAAGAATTTTTTGTGTCGCCTCGGCGGCCTGAAGCTGGTTTTGCTCTTTAAATAATTTCACCGCACGGGCCAGATTGAGAATCACCAGCTCTTTGAAAGGCGGGCCCTCTTTATAGTTGTAATAGGCCCAGCCCAGGTTTCCATGTGCCTCGGCATCGCCCTGTTTGCGGTGGACAACAACATTAAGTTGCCCGATCGCATCGGCCCATCGTTCCTGAAGGTTATAGACATTGCCCAGAGTAACGCGGGCCTCCATATTGACCGGCTCCAGTTCTACGGACTTTTCCAGCGCCACGGCCGCCTTGTCCAACTGCTTCAGATTCTTGTAGGCAATTCCCAAATTGTA
>PCTK01000177.1:8712-12598 GCA_002786505.1 Nitrospinae bacterium CG22_combo_CG10-13_8_21_14_all_47_10
TTTTTCGTAGGCTTTCACCGCCTCCTCAAACCTGCCCTCGGAACTGAACCGGTTGCCCTCCTGAAACCATTGTTCAGAACTTAGCCCCCAGGCGATGGAAACTTGAAACAAAAACAAAGCTAGAAAAAGCACCCCTCTCATTAGCGGCCTGCCTCGAACTGGTGGAAGAAGCGAAATTTTACCCCGTTCAAAATCAAATAGCAACCCACTCGGCGTGGGGCCAGCCACTCGGCGTGGGGCCAGCCTGCAATAGCCCATTGAGCCGAGAAAACATTTGCCCGCAAAATAAAGATATCACCCATATTAGTCCCTCTCAATCTATCCTTACCCTTGGGGCATGAAGGGTAAGGTTAAACATCACGTTTGCTTGATGGCGTTGCTTGCTTCACGGGTAGTTCAGTACTGGCCCTACGCCGAGTAGCCAGTATCGGTCAGAATGTTTTTCCACCGCGAGGGAGCAATCCAGAACGTGGGATAGGGTTTCCGATTTCATCATCTCGTCCTTCTTCCCTTGCGCGGCAACTCGGCCTTCTTTCAGAAAAAGCACGTGAGTGACGCAGGGCATGATTTCTTCAATTCGGTGCGTTACATAGATCATGCAGGTGCGTTGTCTGGATAGTTTTTCCAGCATTACCAGGAAGCGCTCGCGTGTCGGAATGTCGAGCCCGGCGCAAGGTTCATCCAGAATCAATAATTTCGTGCGATGGACCATGGCGCGGGCCAACAAAACCCTTCTGGCTTCACCATAAGACATTTGCCGAAACGGGGTGTGGCTGAGGTTTTCGATTCCGAGGTGTGCCATGGCATTGAGGGCAGACTCTTTTTGATCAGGAGTGACTGGTTCGTGCAGTCCAATTGATGAAAAAAAACCCGAGGCCACCACTTCCCAACCTGATGCCGGACGGTCATAATTGTTCTGGTATTCAGCGGATACGTATCCCAGCTTTTCACGAACCTCCATCAGCGGGGTGTGCTCATGTTTGCCAAACCAGTGGACCTCACCGCCATAGACAGGGATGAGTTCGCCAAAGACCAGCTTCATGAGGGTAGTCTTTCCCGAGCCATTATTTCCTACCACAGCCCAGTTTTCGCCCTCGTTCACGGTCCAACTCACAGACTTAAGAGCCTGGTTACCACCAACATACACATTCGCATTTTTAATCCGGACCAGGAAACTGCCCATCAAAGAGCTCTTTCTATTGGATGGCTATTTTTTTATCCAGAGCCGGGGCAACCTTGCTGGCCGTTCCGCCCAGCAACTCCACCACGGGTTCATCCCCGTAATACTGGATAATATTAAGCGTTGCATAATCCTGTTTGACCCTGAAAATTCTTTTTATGGGAACTTCAAGCAGGTGCGAGAGAATCACCCGGTTCACTCCTCCATGACAAACCAGGGCAATCTGTTCATTGGGATGCATAGAAATGATTTTCTCAAACCGGGGAACAACCCTTTGCTTGAGCTGTTCAAAAGTCTCCCCTCCCTCCACTTGAAATGCTTCTATATTCTTCAAGCGTTCCTCAAGTTGTTGGGGAAATTGTTTCTCCACTTCGTTAATGCTCAACCCTTCCCAGGCCCCAAAACACAGTTCCCTAAGTTCAGGATAGGTAACGGGTTCAAGCTGGTGTGGCTCCCCCAATAACCGGGCACTGGTTCGGGTTCGGTCAAGGTCGCTGGAGTAAATGGCTTTGAGGGGTGCGTCTTTTAACACGTCAGCCCATTCCCTGAACTGGTTTTCGCCTTTTGCGGAAAGCCCCACATCAAAATGCCCATTGAAACAAACTTCTTTTGAATTCGCGGTCTCACCATGCCGGAAAAGGTGAACCCGACAGGAGGGTTTTTCATTCATAACTTAAACTCATTCGAGGTTATTGCAAAAAGGTGGGGCAATCAGATCGGGTAGAAGGTAGGGTTGCCCCCGCCGTCCTCCCACACCACCGGGCATACGGTTCCGTTGCCGGGCCTGTAGAGGACTTGCACCTCCAAGTGGATGCGCCCTGCAGGGCGCACCAAATCGGGATAGGGGCGATCAGGATACCTGACCGAGCCCCTCCCACACCACCCGGCATGCGGGTCCGCACCGGGCGGTTCGAGAAGTTGAGGTCATGAGAGACGGGGCACGCCGAGTTTGTCGAAGTAGGCAATGGTCAGCACCCGTTTGATGTCGCCATTGCTGTTCCTCCACCAGCAGTGGGAATTGCCCGCCACCCGCTTTGCCACATGCTCGGTCGCGCCGAGGTTGGCCAATTCCCGGTAGATCGTGCTACCCCGCTTCCAGTGCTTGAGTTGGATCGCCCTCAGCCTGTGCCGTAGCCATTCGTCCAGCGTGCGCCAAACGCCCGGCGTTTGCGCCAGCCCAAAGTAGGCTTTCCATCCCAACAGATACGGTTTCAAACGTTCAATGACTTCCGCCATACTGCGTCCGCCCGAACGTCGGGTCAGTTGCCTCACCCGTTGCTTGAACGTCGCCATCGGCTTGTTAGCCACCCTGCGCTTGACGCCTTCCTTGGCAAACCAGAAGCTGTAGCCCAGAAACTTCCTCCCCGTGACGCTCGCTACCGCGCTCTTGGCCTCATTGACCTTGAGCCGTAGCTTGCCGTAACACTTGCGCAGTAGCGCCATCACCCGCTCGCCCGCCTTGCGACTGCGCACATACACGTTGCAGTCGTCGGCGTAGCGCGCAAAGCAATGGCCGTGCTGTTCCAGTACCTTATCCACTTCGTCCAGCAGAACGTTGGCCAGTAGCGGGCTCAGCGGCCCGCCTTGCGGCGTGCCCTGATACCGTTCCAGCACCACGCCATCCCTCAGGATGCCGCTGTTCAGATAGGCTCGAATCAGCCGAATGATTCCGGCGTCGTCGATGCGTTTCCGCAGGCGGTCGATGAGGATGTCGTGATTGACGCGATCAAAGAATTTCTCCAGATCGACATCGACCACAATTCGCCGACCAGACTGGATATAGCCCTGTGCCGCAAGGATTGCGTCGTGGGCTCGCCGCCCCGGTCGGAAACCGTAGCTGTGTTCGCTGAATGTCGGGTCAAGTATCGGTTGCAGTACTTGCAGTAGTGCTTGCTGGATCAGCCGATCCGTGACCGTCGGGATGCCCAGCTCGCGCTCGCCGCCGTCCGGTTTCGGGATCGTTACCCGTCGTACCGGTTTGGGCCGGTACGTCCCCAGTAGCAGTTGGTCGCGTATCGTCGGCCACGCCGTCACCAGATGACGGGCGGTCTGGTCAATATCCAGTCCGTCCACACCCGCCGCGCCTTTGTTGGCTTTGACACGCTTCCATGCTTGCCGCAGGTTCTCTCTCGTCAGTACTGCCTGAAGCAGTCCTGACCCTGTGCTCTCGGTGTCCCGTCGCGGGCCGTTCGCTTCGTCGCTGACAGGATCACACCCGGCTTCACCGGGTGCTACGCATGACCGCTCCGCTTTCGCAGACTTCTGACGCATTGCGTTCAACATCGACATGGTCTCGAACACTTCTCCTCGTTCGGCCCTTCGCTCCTTGCTGGCAACTACTACGGCCTTTGCTGACTTCTCGCTCCGTGTCTCCACGTCGGCCTTTCAGCCATGAGGCGAGATCTCCCCGGGTAAGAACGCACTCCTTCACTGCACAACCGCCGGATTTACGCCGCTCCGCCTTGATCACGAGAGCTTTGCGGAATCTTGCCCGCTCGCCCTGCTCGGCAACGCCTTCTATCCGGTTCTTGTCCATCGGCTCGCAGTTTCGCTCCACGCTTCCTCCCCACATTCGGTCGCCCTCATGCAGTTGCGCTTCGCTTCGTTCGCTGTGATCCACTTACGGCGGGACTTCCACCCGCAAGAGTGCGCCCGTGCCGGGCGCACAAAAAAAACCAGCAGAGCAATTGCCCTGCTGGTTTTAAT
>PCTK01000160.1:0-147 GCA_002786505.1 Nitrospinae bacterium CG22_combo_CG10-13_8_21_14_all_47_10
CTCGGAGTTGTGCAAAGCTCTCCTTATTAAGGTAGGAAGTTATTTTGTTTTGTGGTTCGGGAGCGCGAAGCGAACATTTGCCATTCGTTGCCCCCGGTGGCTCACCGGTTCTTATACAAACTCCCAACGCGGAAGCCGCCACGGTCT
>PCTK01000160.1:169-3592 GCA_002786505.1 Nitrospinae bacterium CG22_combo_CG10-13_8_21_14_all_47_10
GGGAGTCTTCCACATCCAGTTTGCCGAGAGCTTCGGAAACTTCGGCCTGGTAGTTTTTGACTTTGTGGTACAGGGGGTGGGTGATATCGAGTTTCAGGTTGGTGAGCGCGGCGGTGAACTCACCTTTTCCATCGGGACTCAGCTTGCAGACCAGTTCTCCTGAATTATCATCGCGGTAAACGTCGATCACTTCCAGTGGCGTTTTATTTTTAACCGGGAACCCCATTTCGCGGAGCAGGGTCAATACAGCTCCGCGCCCATAAGCACGGATCGGCAAATGCGGTAATAATTCGTTCAACAATGATTGTGCGCTCAAAACCTGTTCCTTTCCCAAACAACATCATTATTTAATTTCCCCATTATAGCTTTTGAATCCCGTGGGGGTAAAGCCACTCTGGCAAACGAAAGCTTTGCATAAGTCAGAAAAGCCGGGAAACGAACTGCTTCTACCCGCCTCTCCGGGGAAATATAATTATTTAAAGGTCTTTCTCCAATTATCCGAAAATACTATTAGGGAGTCTATCATGAGGGTGCTTACCGTTTCATGTTGTTTCCAGCCTGGTCTGGAGTTAAATTTATAGCAACGAGCATGAGGGCCGTCTCAATGCGTCAAATTTTTGTAATGACTTGACAAACATCAATAAATTCATTACTTTAGGGAAAGAACTCATGAGGGAAATTTGTGCCTGTGAATAAATTTTTCCCGGCGGTCAACCTGGTTTTTGTCCTCACCAGTGCTCTCCTTGTTATCTTGTCGGTCAAAACCTGGACCCACCCGCCTTATCCATCCAGGGTGGATGGCTCCTCGCTGGTGGGCTCGCCGAAAAACCTGCAAAAATTAGAGGTTAGCAAACCGGCGTACAATGCGGGAACCGTTTCCCGTGTGGTGCAAGGCAATGTGTTTCGCAAGGAACGAAGCCCATATATCCCACCGGTAGCGCCTCCATCAGCCGCTCCGCAAAAGGCGGCCAAACCGGCCCTGCCCCCTCCAAACCTGGTTTTGAAGGGAGTTTTGATGCTTGGCGGCACAAAAATTGCTATTTTAGAGGGAAAGTATTCCACCTTGGAAGAAGGAAGGGTTGTACAAAAAGATGTGAAGAAAAAGGGTTACTCTCTGGGAACAATTGTAGGGGATTTTGAATTGACCGAAATCGAAAAAACCTGGGTCACTCTGGATGATAAAAAAGGCCAGAAGATTCAATTGAAGTTGTCTGCTCGCCCAGCGGATAAAGTGATTTTCCGGGAGGGGACTTCTTTGTTCCAGAAAAACAAAAAATTCGACCCAAGAAAAACCAAGGCCACCAGTACCGCGCGTCAACCCGTGCGGCCTGAAGTGAAACCGGCAGGCAATGAAGCGCCGCCTGCTCCCGCTCCGGTGTTCCGGGTATCCGGCGCAAGCAGTCCACCACCTCCCGTTCATATTTCAGGACGATAAACGGCTATGCTAAAAAAAACCGATCCCGTAGAGCGCATTCTTCTCAGGCACAAGAAGATCACCGAAAAAGCCATGAATGAGGTTAAAGCCAACAACCTGCACACAGGCAGTTATCTGGGTAAAACTTTGGCCGACCATGGTTACATTCACACGCAAGCCCTGCTCGAAACCCTGAGTTCCGAACTGCGCCTGCCTTATATCAAAAAAGACCAATATCCCAAATCGACCCTGCCTGTTTCCGGGGTGACCATTACTCCAAATTTTTTGCGAGAGAAGATCGTTTTCCCGCTACAAATTAAAGAGGACACCTTGATTTTGGCGGTTTATGATCCCTTCGACCTTTACACCATTGAAGATTTAAAAGTCTCACTGGGAAAAAATATCCGCGTTGTTTTAAGCAGTGAGCAGGACATTCTTGAGTCCATTGAAACCTATTACGGCGAGGCAGGCGGTTCTGCCATGAACCGCATGGTCAACGAGATCCAGGACGATGACATGCATGGACTGGATTCGCTGGATGAAAGCACCGAACATATCCGGGACATGGCATCCGAGGCTCCGGTCATCAAACTGGTGAACCATATCATCAGTCAGGCTATTGAAGCCCGAGCCAGTGATATTCATCTGGAGCCTTTCGCCGACGAATTGCTTCTCCGCTATCGAATTGACGGCATCCTGCACGAACTGGAACCGCCGCCCAAACGGTTGAGTTCTGCAATCACCACCCGCATCAAGATCATGGCCAAGCTCGATATCTCGGAACGCCGGTTACCGCAGGACGGACGCATCAAACTTAAAATCCTTGGCAAGGATATCGACATGCGTGTTTCCACTTTGCCCACATTGCATGGGGAAAGCGTGGTCATGAGAATCCTCGACCGGGGCAACATGGTTCTGGACCTGAGCTTTATGGGGTTTCCCGAAAAGGAGTTGAAACAATTAGAGGCTTTGATCCTGAAGCCTTATGGAAAACTTCTAGTTACAGGCCCGACCGGTAGTGGTAAAACCACCACGCTCTACGCCGCCCTGAACAAAATCAACACACCTGACAAAAAAATCATCACCATTGAAGATCCGGTGGAATACCAGATGCGCGGAATTAACCAGATCCATGTTAAATCTCAAATCGGTCTGAATTTTGCTGATGGACTGCGTTCCATAGTCCGCCAGGATCCTGATGTCATCATGGTAGGTGAGATCCGTGACCCGGAAACGGCGAACATTTCCATTCAAGCCGCGCTGACAGGGCATCTGGTTTTTAGCACCGTCCATACCAATGATGCGGCAGGCGCCATCACCCGGCTTCTTGATATGGGAGTAGAAAATTTTCTCATTTCTTCCGCCCTGCTTGGGGTGCTGGCCCAAAGGCTGGTCCGGGTAATCTGCCCACACTGCAAGGAAGAAGCTCCCCTGACCCCAACCCTTAAAGTGGAAATGGGGATTCTGGAGAAAGAAACCATTAAAGTTTATCAGGGAAAAGGTTGCAAGGCCTGTAGCCAGACGGGGTTCAGGGGCCGATGCGGAATCTATGAGCTACTGGTCATAGACGATTCAATTCGCGAACTCATCCTGCAAAAGACAACCGCACAAATCATCTGCGACCAGGCCCGGAAAAAAGGAATGCGTACCTTGCGGGAAGATGGTTGGGACAAGGTTGTGAAGGGCATAACCACCGTTGAAGAAATTCTGCGTGTTACATTGAGCAATAGAATCTAGTCTTTCCAATTAAATGAGGGCCCTGTAAACCATGACGGTTTATTCGTACAAAGCCACGGACAAGAGCGGAAAGTTTGTTGAAGGCGACATTGATGCCCCGGATTACCAGTCCGCTATCAAGCATATCCGTCAACTCAATTATTTTCCCGTAAAAGTAGCGGAAGGGAAAAACAACGCAAAACTTTCTCTTGGATTAAAGCTTTCTCTGCCGAGCTTTGGTTCTACGGTCTCCACAAAAGAGCTCATGACCCTCACCCAGCAATTGGCTACTC
>PCTK01000160.1:3605-4641 GCA_002786505.1 Nitrospinae bacterium CG22_combo_CG10-13_8_21_14_all_47_10
ACTCACTTTGGACGAGGGGCTTTCCACTTTGGTCAAACTGGCGGAAACTGACAAAATCCGTTCCATACTTTCAGACATTCGGAAGCGTGTTCATGCCGGCACCTCCTTCGCTGACGCGCTTGCGGAGCATCCTGATGTATTTTCAAAACTGTATATCAACATGGTCCGCGCAGGAGAAGCCGGGGGTATGGTCGGCGAAGCGTTATCCCGTCTTGAGTCCTTTCTGGAAAAATCAGTCGCGCTCAAAAGCAATATCCGCTCTGCCCTGATTTACCCTGCCATTTTGTTTATGGTTGGTGCAACCGCTGTAGTCATTCTCATTACTTTTGTCGTTCCGCAATTTGCAAAACTATTCGAAGACATGGGTGCGGCCCTGCCTCTTCCAACGCAAATCCTGATGGGAATCAGTTCCCTGATCATCGACTACTGGCCAGCATTATTTTTGACACTGCTGGCTGGGGCAGGAGCCTTTAAATTCCACACAAATACCCGGAAGGGCCGGCTTTGGTGGGACGGCATGCTGTTAAAACTCCCTTTGATAGGTTCCCTGATTCGCAAAATCGAGGTTTCGCGTTTCAGCCTGACAATGGCTACCCTGCTAAAAAGCGGAGTGCCTGTTTTGCAGGCCATGGGGATTGTCCAATCGATCCTGATCAACAGGGTTATTTCAGATGCGGTCGGCAATCTCAGACAATCATTAAAAAGAGGAAAAGGGTTATCGGGACCCCTCCAGGAAGCCGGGGTTTTTCCTCCCATGGCGGTGCAAATGATTACTGTGGGTGAGGCCTCGGGCGCGTTAGACAATATGTTGACCCGCGTCTCCCATACTTACGACAAGGAAGTTGAACAGGCAATCAAGCAACTTATCTCCATGATTGAACCTGTTATGATCTTATTTATAGCTCTCGTCATTGGATTCATCGTGATTTCAATGTTGCTTGCGATTATAGGTGCTAACGATATTGTTTTTTAATCAACCCTAACCAAACAAGGAAAACCATGAAGGGCCAAACACGATCCATTAATTTCCGCTACC
>PCTK01000160.1:4713-5345 GCA_002786505.1 Nitrospinae bacterium CG22_combo_CG10-13_8_21_14_all_47_10
TCGCACCCAAGATATTTGGTCGTGTCGATAAAGCCCGGCAACAGGATGCCCAGGCCCAGATCGAACTTCTCGGTCAGGCTCTGGATCTTTATCGTCTGGAAAAACACAAATACCCCACGACAGATGAAGGCCTTGAGTCCATACGCACATACCTGAAAAAAGACCTCCCAAAAGATCCATGGGGAAACGACTACGTTTACCAATCCCCTGGCAAGGAAGGACGAAGCTATGACTTGCTTTCTTATGGTGCGGACAAAACTGAAGGAGGTGAAGAAAACGATATGGACATCGTCAGTTGGAAGAACTTTGAGTAGCAATTTTGAAAATGGGGACAGTGGCTTCACGCTCCTCGAACTGATTCTTGTTCTTCTGCTGATGGGCCTGATCGCCGGGCTGGCGCTCCCCTTCGTGGCACCGACTTTGGACCGCATCAAATTGCAATCCGAGGTTCGACAGATCTCCTCAGCCCTTCAATTTGCGCGTAGCGAGGCCATATCGAAAAAAACCTTGTATACCTTTAACATTGATATTGACAAAAACCAGTACTGGCTGGCCATCCCGAAACAGGAGGAAATCACCCAGTCAAAACCGATTGATAAGACGGTACGAATCCTGGACTATCAGGGAGGGGA
>PCTK01000160.1:5417-12551 GCA_002786505.1 Nitrospinae bacterium CG22_combo_CG10-13_8_21_14_all_47_10
ATTCAAATCCATTAATGACAAGGACGAGGAAAATATTTATGCGGTCATTATCGACCCCATTACCGGAAAGCCTAAAATCAAGCAAATGGAAGAATGAGCAAGGCTTCTCGCTCCTTGAGGTTGTGGTCGCCCTTACCATACTGGCTGGAGGCTTTTTGACCGTACTCAACCTGTTTTCAGGGGGTGTCCTTTCTGTGGATTTCTCCGGGCAATACCTGAAAGGTGTTACCCTGGCCAACTCAAAAATAAATGAACTGGAAATGCTGAATTTCCAACCCGGTGAATACTCCGGCAATTTTAAAAACGAAGAAAGTTATCGTTGGGAGGCCAGCATCGCCCCCCATGATTCACCCTTGAACGACCCTGAAGCCCAAATACAATTACAAAAAGTTCTCTTAAAAGTTTCATGGGAAGACCGCGGCCAAACCCGCAATGTTGAATTAGCCACCCTTCACCTGGAAGGCAAGACTTACCCCGTTTCAGATTCAGGTTTGGAAAAACTGTTTTCAGGAGGGACTTCCCCAGGCAGTCCTGGCAATGAAGGTGAAACTTCAGAGACTTCAGAAACTTCGGCCACAAACACTGGAAGCTCCAGTTCAGGATCAGGCAACGTGAGTGGTGCGTTTTCTTCACTTAAATCCCCATCAGTTTCTTGCCCTTCTGGCCAGGTTTTTCTGTTTGGGGCGGGATGCGTTACGCCATGAAAAGTGAACAATTTAAAAAATTGATAAAACATCAGTTCAAAAACCAGGCAGGATTCACCCTGCTGGAACTGATTCTGGCAATGTCCATTGTTGCCATCATTGTAGCCCTGGGATTAGGCGGGGTTCGCCTTGGAGTCTCCGCTAGAGATGCAGGAGAGCAAAAGGTAGATACTTATCAACGTCTGCGCATGATCAGTGATCAGCTTAAACAAAAATTGCAATCCACTTATCCAGTATTTGTCAGCCAGAAAGATGGTGTTCCCGGCCTCCCGGTTCCCGCTTCGTCAAAAAGAATTCTGGCTTTCGAAGGCAACGCGGACTCCATACGTTTCGTAACCTTCGCCGCGCCCATGACCGCAACCGATCCAACAAGCTTGACCCATGAGGTCAAATTTTATATTGGCAAACATCCTGAAACCGGTCAGACCGGAGTCATTTTGATGGAACGCGACATTTCCGCCGGCGATGTGTTTTCCAGAATCCAACAGCGCTCTGATTCTATCCAGTATTTTGTTCTGGCTGAGAATGTGGCTAAGATGCAGTTCCGGTACTACCAAATGAAAAAATTGCCGCCTCAAGAGGTAGAAGGACCGGATAAAAAAGCACTGCAATTTTCCGGGCAGTGGGTCGACCGGGTTTTCATGGAATCCTTTGAACAGAGCCCCGCCGATTCCAGCAAAGCCAACCCTATAATAGACTTTGAAAAAGCCAACAAAATATCACTTCCGCGGGCTGTAGAGATAACAATCGGGGTCACCCCCCAACCTAAACCGGGAGAAGAGGTGGCAGATGAAGAATCAGAACCTGTTTTTTCGCCTCCCATCATTGTTTTGCTGAATTCTGGAATGGAATTTGCAGTACCTCCTGAAAAAGAAGGGGATAACAATGAAAAGGCTTAATTCCAATCAAAGCGGCATTGCCCTGATGATCGTTTTATGGGTGCTTGTTCTGCTGATGGCTTTGGCAACGGAATTCGCTTTTTCTATGAAAATGGAAGTCAATACGACACGGAATTACAAGGAGGACGCCGAAAGCTACCATCTGGCCAAGGCCGGGATTAATCTGGCATTGGCAGAACTGCTCAAGGATGCCCGCTTTCATTCCTTTCATGATGAATATGGGTGGATAACTGGAAACCCAATAAAGTCTCCAGCCGCCGACTCTGAAAAGGCATCAGACGAGGAGGTTCAAGAGTTTGACATCGTCAATAGAACCGACATCGAATTGGAATATGGAACCATCAGCTACAACATTCAGGATGAAAATGGCAAAATATCCATCAATGGAGCCAATAAAGAAACCCTCAATAAGCTTTTGGCTTATTCCGGGGTTAAGGACAAGCTTGAACAGAACATCATCTCAGATTCGATTCTGGATTGGATTGATGCCGATAAAAACCATCACCTCAATGGCGCAGAAGATGATTATTACCGGACCCAGCGTCCCCCCTATTACGCAAAAAATGGAAAAATAGAAACCCTAAGTGAGTTGTTAAAAGTCAGAGGAGTCACCGAAGAAATTTTATACGGTTCAAAGGAAGAAGATGGCGAGTATAAAGGCATTGCTCAGTTTTTGACTGTTTACAAGTTTCCATCCGTAAACCCAAACACCGCAAGTGAAGAAGTGTTGAAGATTATCTATTCTCCTGAGCAGGTAGGGGAAATTCTTGGTAATCGGGCTACGAAAGGATATCACTCCAACAGCATCTCTACCTTCTTCAGGGTCACTTCGACGGGGAAAGTACAGGGAAGCAGAACAGAGCACACTCTGGAAGCGGTTCTAGAAAAAACCGGCTCAGGAAGCAACGCAAAAATGATCACACATTATTGGAACGACAACGTCCTGGACTTATGAAATCTATATTTATAGAAAAATCCCTGGGAATAGATATTCGGGAGGAGTCGATATCACTGACCCTTCTTGGGAAGAAATTGCGTTCCATTGAAGTTCTTGCTACACAGTCAATCGCGCTGAAATCGTTAACCGGCAGGGACGAAAAGGCAGAGAAACATTTCCTCAACAAGGTCAACCATTTCCTTGTCGAGCAGGACACCTGGCCAGAGTCGGTGGTCGTGAGCCTGCCCAGGGCTTATATCACCTTCAAAACCTTCGAACTTCCTGCTCCGGACCTGGAGTCGGCCCAATCCATGGTCGAGTTTGAACTGGAACGCCAGTTTTCTTCTGGACTGGAAAATTTATATTACACTTTTCAACTTAACCTCAAGGCAGAAAATATTTTCCATATTGCCTCGGCCGCAATTAAAAAAGAAATCGCCAATTACTATCTCGACCTGATACGAAAGCTTAACCTGACCCCGACAATTTTAGATGTTTCTACATTCGCAAATATCAACCTTGGATTTTCACAGGAAATCGAAAGCGCCCCATCTATCTGGGCCCTGGCCGACATCAGTCCAGAGGCTTTGGATATTGCCCTCATAAAAAATAATGTTATAGAGTTTTCCAGAAATTTGAGCTGGAACAGGCAAACCATCAAAGACGCAAACTCAGAAAAAACAAGTGACCCCGCGCAATTGGAAAAATTATCAGTGGAAATCACCAAAAACATTGTCAATGAACTGCAACAGGCTCTTTCATCCTGCAGGAACATCAAAGACAATGAACGCGTGGGCCATATTTTTTTAACGGGTGGAGGAGTTTTAGCTTCCCAAATCGCCCAGCAATTGGAAAAAGAAACAGAAGTTTCAACCACTGTGTTGCAACCGCCAGAATCGGTAAGCACTTCTGAATCATTTTCGTCATCAGCAATGCTGACCTCACTAGGTCTTGGCTTGAGGGAACTGAAAAAACAAAAAATTGAAACCAATCTCCTGCCTGTGGACTTGCGCCCCAAAAGAAAAAAGGTGGATATCAAAATAACCCTGGCTCTGGCGGCAACAGTGGTTCTCCTTTTAGCAGGTTGGTTTGCCAACAGGGTGATCTATACCAACAAAACACTGGCCGCTCTGGACAAACAGTTTAATGAGATCAAAGGGCAGGTAGCCAGCCTTGAGAAAATCGATCTGGAATATGAAGCTATTAAACATTATGTAGACATTCTAAATACTATAAGCAAACAGTACCCGGATAAACTTCCAGTGCTTGAGGAGTTGAGCCATTCCCTACCCCGGGATACGTGGCTGACCCATTTAAAAGTCAAACAGGAAGAAGTAGATATCAAAGGGTATTCTCCTGTCGCCTCAAAACTTATTCCCATACTGGAGAACACCAAAACCTTCAAGGAAACAAGGTTTGTGGGAGCCATTACCAGCGAGTCGGCAGGTGAGAAGTTCAGCATTCACGCAGATCTGGAAACGGCTTCATGACCATGGATATCAGTCAAAGAGATAAAAAGGTTTTATTGGCCGGCGTTATATTTGCAACCTTTTACCTGCTATTCTTTTTTGTCGCAGAGCCTGTTTATAAAAAACAGGCGAAAATAGAGGATACTGTTAAAAACAAGGTTCAATTCATTCAAAAGTATTACGAAATCCTCAACCAGACCGAGTATTACCAGCAAAAAGATAAAGCCAACAAAAATGCCCATACCAGTCTGGCTGGCAGGTTTTTCAAAGAAGAGCAAACGGGCCTCGCGGCCGCCAGTTTGCAAAAACTTATCGAAAGCTTTTCTGCCGGAACCGTAACCATTGAACGGACAAAAGTGGATAAGCCTAAATTTATAGAGGGGATATTGGCGGTACCTATAGAAATCTCCATTCGCTCGGACCTTAAAAACCTGTCACTGTTTTTAATGCGCATAGAAAATAACGAGAAGTTTCTCATCATAGAGGAGCTTCAATCGCAAAGAGTTAATAAAACGGATCCGGAAGATCTGCAAACCCGTCTACTGATAACGGGCTTCATTCAGAAACTTGGAACACAAGACAGAAAACCAATATGAAACGATTTCCCATCATCTTAGCAGTGTTCATCCTGTCTACCGCCTGGTACGGGTGTGGGGTGACCAAAAAGTCCACCATGCACCGGCTCAAGAATAAAACCGATGTCGTGGACTCCATGATGCTACCCGATCCAACCCGGGACGACGAAAAAGTTACGGCTGGGGAGTTGATAGACCCTCAAAAAATCAAGGCTATCCCCAAGCCTGTATCCTCGAAAAAAATCCGCGTCACAGGTGAAAGCACCCCCCTGCGTAAGGGACCGGGAACCCAGTATCAGGAAATTGGCACTGCCGCAAAGGGAGATCTTTTCGATCTGATTCGTGTTGAAAGGGGTTATGGAAAAGGGCAAACCTGGTATCTTGTTGAAGACTCCACCGGCAGTAAATTTTTTATCCCCAGCCAATCATCGCGCATTATCAAGGAAAAAACCGAAACTGCCGTAGAAACCGTCCAACCACAAAAATCTTTAAGCGCCGAATCGGCCAAGCCCTCCCAGGAAAGAATTGAAAAAGTTGAGTTGCAAAAGCGGAAAAAAACTTCGCTGGATAAAATCCAAACGGTTGTGAGTGTCGAGCCTGATCTTCCTGCCGAATTAAAAGAAGCCAGGCATATAACCCTCAATTTTGAGGGAACCGAACTCTATGATGTCATCACCACCTTCTGCGAATTACTGAAAATTGATTATGTCATCGAAGGCAATGTGGAAGGCAAGGTGACTTTGCAAACTTTCAACAAAATTCCGGTTGGCGACCTTTACTCTGTCCTGGAACAAATTCTTGCGCTCAATAATGTGACTGTGGTCAAAAGCGGAAATTTTTACCGTTTCCTTCAGGCTCCTGATGCGGCAAAAAAACCTCTGAGCATCCATTTTGCCGATGACCCAAGTATTCCGGATAAAGAACGTATGATCATTCAGATCATTCCACTGCAACATATCTCGGTGGAGTCAATGAGAAAAATCATCACCCCGCTTCTCACCACCAACGCCAGCTTCATTGAGGTCCCCGAAACCAATAACCTGATGATGATCGAAATGGGCTACAACGTCAAACGTATCGTCAAGGTGGTGCAGGCCCTGGATATTGACAAGCTCGCCTCTTCAGATATCCAACTTTATAAACTACGAAATGCGGATTCTGAAGTACTGGTCAAGGAACTGGAGGAAATATTCAGTTCTATGGGATATAAAGAAGCGCTGGGCGACTCACTTTCGTTCCTCTCGCTGACTCGGTTAAACTCGATCCTCGTGGTCAACGCTTTTGATAAAATTTTACCGACCATTGAATTCTGGGTCAACCGTCTCGACCAACCCATCTCTGAGGGAGATGTCAGCACCTTCGTTTATTATGTGCAAAATAGTGATGCCGCGGCTTTGGCAGGCCTGTTAAATGGAATCTTTCCTTCTGGCATAGAGAGCACTGCCAAGACAACAAGTGCAGGCAAAGAACCCAAAACTAACTCAACTGCCACTTCAACAAAGGCAAATGTATCCGGAGCCAAAACCCCTGTACCTGTGGACAAGAACCCAAAAGTCCAGACAACAAGCGGTATCAACGGGGACTTTGAAGGAGAAATCACCATTTTGCCGGACCCTGATACCAACTCCCTGATCATTCGGACCAGCCCGCGCAATTATCCCGCTATCCTTGCTCTGATCAATAAACTGGACCTGTTTCCGCAACAGGTTTTAATTGAGGTGTTGATCGTTGACCTCACGGTTGATAAAGAGACCGCGACAGGACTGGATTTTGCCATTAAAAACTCTGTAGGAAACTCGAGTGTTTCTGGGAGCATCAGTCCAACTCAGGATGTCGCCACCACTCTGGGGACTTCAATAGGAACAGCAACCGCCTCTTTTTTAAGAGGAGGCAGTTTTATCATCGGCCAGCCTGATAAAATCATAGCCCAGTTGCAACTTTTCGCCTCCGACTCCAAAGCCAATGTTCTGGCTAACCCAATTCTCGTGACTTCGGATAACAAGGCGGCAAACATTTCCATCACCGATGAGATTCCCATAGTTCAAGAGGCCAATACCCCGTCAGGGGCTGGTGCGATAGTCACCAGTTCAGTGGAGTTCCGCAGTGTTGGAATCAAGCTGGATATCACGCCCAAAATTAATTCCGATAACTTTATCAACCTGAAAATCAATCAGGAAATCTCCAGCCGTGGAACTGATGTAGGAAACCAGCCTTCTTTTAACACCCGGCAGGTAAACACCGAAGTGGTTCTGAAAGACAACCAGGTACTGATTATGGGCGGGTTGATGCGCACCGACTCCACCGGCACGATCTCTGGCGTCCCTATACTGAAGGACCTCCCCTATATAGGAAGGCTGTTTGGGTCCGAGTCGACCACCCTCAAAAAAACCGAGTTGATGATATTTATCACCCCCCACGTTATCTCGAACTCTGATGATTCTGAGTTTGTCACCCGGGAATTCAAAAAACGCCTCAGCCACCTGGAAAACCTGAAGCCTGTGGGAAGCTAGCGCCCGCCCCCGGCAAAAACCCCATAAAGTGCTTGAAATC
>PCTK01000114.1:0-6775 GCA_002786505.1 Nitrospinae bacterium CG22_combo_CG10-13_8_21_14_all_47_10
GGGAATGACGTGGATCCACTTACCGGAATCGGGGAAAACTCCCGCCCTCCACGTTCCCCTGGTTTTTTGCGGCGCTCGTGCAATATGCGGGTTAAGGCTGTCGCAGGTTGGTACTGGTGGCTTTCGCCGGTCAGCCGCGGACGGTTATTTTTTTGATGTTTTTGGCGAGTTTTTTCAGTTTTACCGCGGTTTGGGCTTTTTCTTGTTTGCGGGGGATTTTTTTCGTGCTGGTGAGTCGTGACCTTCGGGTATTGCTGAACACCCATTCGAGGTCGAGCAGGAACTTTTCCCGGCTGGCAGGGTTGGCATTTCTAAACAGGGTGAGCAATTTCTGTTCGTCCTTGTTGTTGGTCACGAGGTTATCGTTCAGGAATCCTTTGAACATCAACCGTCCTTCTTCAATCCCACCCCCGATCACTTCCGGATTATGGATTATGGATTGAGGTTTTGTCTGGTCGGGAGTATCGAGATCTTCGGGGAGGATTTGAGTGGTCAGGAGCCGGTCGAGGGACACGTTTCCCAGTTTTGCCAGTTTGACCATGACCGAAACCGGGGCATCTCTTTCTCCTGCTTCATACCTGACATAGGTTCTGAATCCGATATCCAGAACTTCTGAAATGGTCATTTGGGTGCAGTTGAGCTTTTTTCTGAGAGTCTTTAAATTTTCAGAAAGAATCGTCATGATTTTCGAACCGGGTGGAAAATCTGGAAGTCAGGCTAGTTCAATGCCATTTTTTCTTAAAAATTTATAAGCCGCATCAATCCAGAATCGCTCTTTTTCGAGTTTATAGTCGGGAAGATCTTTGGAGGAACCAACAATGCTTTTCATGTAGTCGATGGCTTCCTGTTTTTTGCCCTTTTTGTCGAGAAGCTGGGCATAGTGATAATAGGCCTTGAAAAAGTGGAAGGAGTTTATGACTTCGCCATAGGTTTCAAGAGCCTTTTCTTCGTTGCCGGACAACCGGTAGCTTTCAGCCAGCCCAAAAATCGCATTACCATAGTCGTACTTTTTGTCGATGGCGGTCAATTTTTCCAACGCAACGGCGGCTTCTTCATATCTGCCCATCCCGTGAAGGCATTTAGCCAGGCCATAACGAGCCTCCAGCATTTCCGGATCGCGCTGGATGGCTTCCTCAAACTGGGGAATAGCCAATTCGAATTTTTTCTGCTCAACATAGGCCTGTCCAAGTTTTTCATAATGGTAGGCCTTGTGGTGTTTCCCGATTAGTTCCTTGAGTTGCAAGGTTTCTTCCGTTTCAACTTCCCTGCGGATGGGAGTGGGGGATGCGGTTTTCTCTCCGACGCGGTTTTTTACGACAAAGAAATAAGCCACTGCCCCGACTGGGAAAAGTATGATCATGATGATGATCCAAACAAAATGCTCACGACGTTGGATGCAGTCCAGGCACATCCAGATCATGAACCCGGCGGCGGCATATATAAAAAGTTCGGTCAAGGTATCCTCTTGCTTAAAGTGCGGACGGTTGGTTTCCGGACAGGCTTACAAAACATTCGTTAGCCTTCAACGACTCTATTACTGCCATCAAGAAGGACAACCTGCGCGTTATGGATTTCCTGTTCAGTGTCTATCATACCATAAGCCGCGACGATGATGCGATCATTTATCTGAGCCAGACGGGCCGCCGCGCCATTGATTGAAAAAATTCCAGATCCTCGCTCAGCGGTTATGGCATAGGTGATGAACCGGGTTCCGGTGTTAATGTTATAGATGTGAACCTGTTCAAAAGGCAGAATGCCCACCCTTTCCAACAGGTCCTCATCAATGGCGATACTGCCTTCATAATCAATTTCCGTTGCCGTTACCCTGGCACGGTGAAGTTTGGATTTAAGCATAATTCTTTGCATCAGAAGTCCTCAATAATGCAATTATCAATAAGACGTGACGAACCTATCTTAACCGCGAGGGCGATCAGTGTTCTGTCACAGATTTGTTCCTTTTCCCTGAAGTTTTCAGGGTCGCAAATGGAAATATAGTCGATTTCGGCACCTTTTTCTTCTAACAGATATTGCCGGATTAAATGGCTGATTTCTTTTGCAGAGGTGGTCCCCTGGCGTATTTTATCCCGAGCTTTTTTCAGGGAATGTGATAACGAGAGAGCGGCCTGTCTCTCCTGAGGTGACAAATATCGGTTTCTGGAACTCATGGCAAGACCATCGGCTTCCCTTGCAATGGGGACACGGTTGATGACCACATCGAGGTTTAAATCCTTAACCAGAGTCTCGATAACGGCAAGCTGTTGCCAGTCTTTTTCGCCAAAGTATGCGTTGTGAGGTTGGACAATATTGAAAAGCTTTAACACTACTGTGCTGACCCCTTTGAAAAAACCGGGCCGACTTTTTCCGCATAAATGTTCAGTGAGATCATTCACCTGCACATAAGTTTTATAATTTTCGGGATACATCTCCTCGCTGGTCGGGTGAAATAGAATGTCGACCCCTATGGCCTCAAGTTTCGCGATGTCAATCTCCAACTGGCGCGGATAGGTGTCCAGATCTTCGTTGGGACCAAATTGCGCGGGGTTGACAAAAATACTGACCACGGTTCGGTCACAGTTTTCCAGCGATCTTTTGACCAGATTTAAATGGCCTTCATGGAGGCAACCCATGGTTGGCACGAACCCGATAATCAGATTTTGCTTCCGCAACGTTTGCGAAACTTTCTTCATTTCGGAAATGGAGGAAACCCTTTGCAGTGTTTCCTGGCTGGATTTGATTTTAGTCTCCATCATTGACTTGCTTGAGTTTCCCTTGTTTTGAATGATAAGTGTGTTCCTGCCCGGGAAATGTTTCGGCTCTGACTTCCTGGATGTATTCGGAAACCGCGTTCTTCAGGCTATCGGCCAACTGGGCGTATTGTTTTACAAATTTAGGCACGAAGTCCTGGTTGAGCCCGAGCAGGTCGTGAAGCACCAGAATCTGCCCGTCACATTTGGAACCGGCTCCAATACCAATAGTAGGTATTTTCAGTTCTGCGGTGATTTCTTCCGCCAGTTTACCGGGGATGCCCTCCATAACCAAGGCGAAAATACCAGCACTTTGCAGGTCGCTTGCGTCTTGCTTGATTTGCCGGGAGTCGAGAAAGTTTTTGCCCTGTACTTTATAGCCGCCAAACTGGTGAACGGATTGCGGAGTCAAGCCAATATGGCCCATGACGGGTATTCCCGCCTGAACTATGGCCCGAACCCTGTCTGCCATGCGGGCTCCGCCTTCGAGCTTGACGGCGGATGCGCCGCCCTCCTGAATCAGGCGGCCGGCATTGGTGATGGCTTGTTCCACTGAAACCTGATAAGACATGAAAGGCATATCGCCCACCACCAGAGCGCGTTGAGCCCCCTGTTTGACGGCGCGGGTGTGGTCGATCATGTTTTCCATTGTCACCGCGAGAGTGTTCTCGTGACCGAGAGAAACCATGCCGAGGGAATCCCCCACCAAAATGATGTCTAAATCGGTTGCGTCGAGAAGTTTGGCAAAGCTGTAATCATAGGCAGTCAGGGCGGTGATCTTTTTCCCTGAGTTTTTTCTCCCCGTAATTTCAGGGACTGTGACAGGTCGGTTATTCATGATTTTTTTATAGAGCAGGGGCTTGGGTCAAACGGGGGAAGGGGAATCAAGACATGATATCACCGGCAAATGCCGTGGGAGAAGCGTAACATGTAAGGAGAACGCTGTTGAAAATTTTAAGGCCGCCAGCAGTGTGGGGTCCCCGAATTACGTTCGCCTTTATTTATGAAGCTTGCTCCGTCCCGGTCCGTCAGGATCCAAGCGGATTATAATATTCTCTACCTAGTTTATGGCCATTGATCTTATTAATCAACTCTTCCAGGTCACATTTTTTTTCAACAAAGTCGATCTCATTGGTATTTATGACCAAAAGCGGGGTGTCGGAATAGTAAAAAAAGAAATTATTAAAAGCTTTGTTCACCGAATCAAGATAATCGGGGTCCATAAAAGCTTCATAATCCCGATTTCTTTTGGAAACCCTCTCCAGCAATACCTCGGTGCTGGCCTGCAAAAAAATGACTAAATCGGGTTTCGGGGTTTTTGATCCGATGAGGCTGAAAATTTGTTCATAAAGTCTGTATTCGTGATCTTCCAGGTTGAGTTGGGCGAATATTTTGTCCCGTTGAAACAGATAGTCGATCACCACCACGGAGTTAAACAGATCCCTCTGGGCCAGTTCCATATACTGGTTGTACCGGCTCAGTAAAAAAAAAATCTGGGTTTGAAAAGAATAGGTTTCCTGATCCTCATAAAATTTTGCGATAAATGGATTGGAATCGTTTTCTTCCAGAATCACCCGCGCGCCATATTTTTTTTCAAGGAGTTTAACCAGGGACGTTTTGCCTGCGCCTATGGCACCTTCAACAGCAATAAATCTGGGCTCAATAGTTTGATGGGTCATTTTGTCCTGGTCCATTCACTTTTGGCCGATTGAAAATTTCCTTGATGGTGAGTTTTAGTTCACGCAGGTCCGCTGATTTGACCACATAGGCATCCGAGGCCCACACTCTGAAATCCTGTTTATACTGGCCGTAGGCAGAGCAAAGGATTATGGGGATGTCGCCTTTTTCATCCTTGATTTTCCGCATTACCTCAATCCCATCCATTCCGGGCATTTTGATGTCAAGGATGATGAGGTCGGGAATTTGCTTGTCCAGTATTTTAAAGGTTTCCTCGCCGTTCGAGGCCACCGTAACCTGGTAACCATCATCTTCAAGTTCTTCCTTATAAAGGAACCGGATATTTTGTTCGTCATCGACAACGAGGATGGTTTTCATGGCTAGTTATATTTTTATGGGTTCCGTTCAATGGTTCCGGGAAAAAGAATAAAAGCGATTCACCAAGACAGAGGGACACTAGTTTTTATAATAATCGGGGCTGTTTTGCAATGGTAAATGGAGATAGACTGTAACCCCTTTGCCCAATTGGTTTTCCACTCGAATCGTACCGCCATGATTCTCTATGATTTTTCGGCAGATTGAAAGCCCGAGCCCGGTGCCGGTATGTTTTGTGGTGAAAAATGGATTGAAAATATTTTCAAAAACCTCTTGGGGAACTCCTCCTCCGTTGTCTTCAACCCTTACGGTGATCATTTTCTGCTTTTGTGCGTAATCTTCCTGAAAGGTTTCTACCTTTAGCAGGCCGCCCAGAGTGAGAGATTCCAGAGCGTTGTAAAACAGGTTTATCAGGACCTGTTTGATTTTCTGCTGGTCCAGGTTTAGTAATGGGAGGTCTGCCTCCAGACTGGTTATCAGGTTTATATTTTTTTCATAGAGACCTGCTTTAAATAAATAAAGGACTTCTTCGACCAATTTGTTGAGCTGACATTCTTCCGTTTCGATGGCCCCGGATTTGGAATAGATCAAGGTGTTTTTGAGTAACCTCTCAAGACGCTCTACTTCGCCGGAAATAATATCCGAATAATTGGCGGCGGATTTCAAATCTTCATTGTCGCCCCATTTTTGCGAAAGATCGGCCATTTTATCTTTTAGTCTGCGGGCAAACCCACCAATAGAAACCAGAGGATTTTTAATTTCATGGGCGACCTCAGCGGCCATTTCACCCAGCGCCGATAGTCTTTCTGCCTGGACCAGTTGTTCCTTCATGGAAAGTAGTTCACGGTTGGTGTCGAGCAATTTTGAAAAAAGTCTGGAGTTTTCGATGACCCAGCTTGCGTATACGGTGAACCGTGCCAAAAATCGCAGGTTCTCTTCTGTGATGGGTTTTTGGTCATAACGGTTGTCGACCAGAATGACTCCCAATACTTCTTCATGGGCGATGAGGGGGACGGTAGCAAATGAGTCCACGCCTAGTGCATCAGCGAACTCCTGACTGACGAGCGGGTGTTCCCTGGCTTTTGTAATATTAAACGGTTTTTTTTGCAGTACGGTTTCCGAAAGAATATTGTCGTTGGGGATGACAGAATAATTTAATCCGCAAACAAAATTATGAAATTGAGAATCTCTGTGCAAGTCCCGCTGAGCTTCATTGATGACCCATTGCAGTAAGTTGCCCTTTTTTTTGTCCAGTTCGGTCCAGATTCTAACCGCATCTTCATGCGAATCCGGGCCCAGGCCCATGATTCCCTGAAGTTGCTGGTTTTTTTCGCCAAGGGTGAACAGCATGGCCCGGTTGAACCCCCCTGCTTCTCCCATGGTGATGGCACTGAGGATGATCCACAACCCGTGCTCCAGTTTCAGGGTAGATTGAACCGCCAGGCTGATATCATAAAGAATCTGGATTTCCTTTAGCGTCATCTGGTTCTGGTGGAACTGGATGGCATTTCTCAGACAGCCGGTGACTTGGCCCGCAATTGTTTCGAGAACTTGGGTTTCCTCCAGACTGAACATTCTCCTTGCAATGCTATGAACATTGATGACGCCCAGAGTTGGGCAATCGGCAGGAATTGGAACCGAAAGCATAGAATTAAATTTTTCTTCTTCGATTTCCGGAAAATAGACAAACCTGGGGTCCTGCATGGCTTCGCTCAAGGCCAGAGAAGTTCCATGTTGTGCCACCCAGCCGGTTACCCCTTGGCCTATTTGCAGGTTAATGTGCCTTGCTTTTTCGGGTAGCCCCTTAGCGGCTTTTAGGTGCAGAAGCCCATCTGATTCATTGACCAGGTATATGGCACAAGCATCTATATGCATTTTATTCGCAATTACCTGGATGATTTTTTCCAGGGTTTCATCCAGATCCAGAGTGGAGTTGGCGATCAGGGTAACTTCCTGGAGAGTTTCCAGGCCGAGACTGC
>PCTK01000114.1:6805-12518 GCA_002786505.1 Nitrospinae bacterium CG22_combo_CG10-13_8_21_14_all_47_10
ACCGGTGTGCTAACAGCGAAGGGATTTCCGGTAAAGACGTGAATACTGTTTGGCCGAATTTTCCCAGCTATGGTTTTTAGCCATTCCGTTCAACATCAGTTTTTTCCATGTTTTGGTTTGGTGATAACAGGATAAGGCTTTTTCCAGTGATTTTAGAAAGAATTTTGCCTGTGGAGTTTTAAATTTGAACCCGGTTCCTTTTCCCGTTTTAGCATTGAATTCCTGAACGGAGTTTTTCAAGCCGCCGACAGCCCGGACGATTGGAACCGTGCCATATTTCATGGCATACATCTGGGTGAGCCCACAGGGTTCATAGTGGGAGGGCATAAGAATCATATCACTGCCGGCCAGAATACGATGCCCCAGGGCTTCATCGAACTTCAACTCTGTGGCAATGCGGTCAGGCCGTTCCCGGCTCCATTGTTTGAAAAAAGATTCGTATTTGGTTACGCCTGTTCCCAGAACAACTAAGGATAAGTCTTGTTTATCGAGTGCGGCCCGGGCCTCCATGATAAAATCAATTCCCTTTTGCTCCAAAAGCCGGGTTATCATGCAGAGGATCGGTGTCCCTTTGTTTAGTTTGAGGGAAACCATTTGTATCAAGTCTTCACGGCACTGTTTTTTGGATGACAGCGATTTTGGCCCATAATTAGCCGGAATTAATGGGTCGGTTTTTGGGTTCCAGGTGGTATCATCAATGCCATTCAAAATTCCATACAGGCGGTCGGAACGTTTTCGCAAAATCCCATCCATTCCGAAACCCAGCTCAGGAGTCTGGATTTCCCGGCTGTAGGCGGGGCTCACCGTGCTCAAGACATCGGCAAACATTAACCCGCCTTTTAAAAAACTGAATTGTCCGTAAAACTCCAGTCCTTCCTGATGGAACAAGGACTCATCCAGTCCAGTAGTTTTCAACTGGGAGCGGGGAAAGTTGCCTTGATAACCGAGATTGTGAATTGAGAAAAGAGTTTTAGTTTTGGAAAACCACGCGTCGTTACGGTAAAGCGATTTTAGATATACGGGGATCAGCCCTGTGTGCCAGTCGTTGCAATGGATGATGTCGGGTTTGAAGTCGAGACTCTTGACAGCTTCAAGGGCCGCTTGGGAAAAAAAAGAAAACCGCTCTACACTATCGGGATAGTCGGATCCAGGTTCGCCATAAAGGTGCTCCCGTTTGAAGTATCCATCGTGCTGAACCAGATAAAGCGGAACTCCACCTGCTAGCTCAGATTTGAACAGGGAGCCTTTCTTTTGGAAGCCGGGGATATTTAGCTCCATCTGGAGAGCTTGTATTTTTTGTCCCGCTTTGGAGGTGCAGGGGTATTTAGGCATGATGACCCGAATATCATGGCCAAGTTTTTTCAGGGCCACGGGCAATGCACCGCTGATATCTGCCAACCCTCCTGTTTTAGCAAAGGGATGGACTTCGGCGGAAACTAAAAGGATTTTAAGCTTCATGTCTGGATTCTGGCTCCCCGAAGAATATTAGCTGTAAATATAGCAGATATCATATACTGTTGTCCTAAATTGACCTGAGAACATCATGCCACCCAAACATTATAGTTTTAAGGTAAAAGGTATTTTAATAAGCGAAAAAGATAATTCCGAAGATGATTTTAGCATTTTCATAACAGCAATGGATGACAACCATGCTGTGATGCTTGTGCGTGAGCATCTGAGAAACCACGCTCCAAAAGGACGTTCTATCATTAAACGGATAGAGAAAAAAGCGGATTGAAATCAGAGGCAGGGGGGAGAATCATTTCGATGGCCCTTTCGGGGTGACTGCCTCTTCAAAATCCACTCAACTCCCCTGGGTGGATTTTTTTATGGCAAACCCTTCTACAACCTGGTTTCCCGAAGTATTTCCGCGGCTTCTTCCGGTACGGTAGGGTTGATATAAAACCCGGTCCCCTGTTCGAACCCCGCCATCTTGGTGAGTTTTGGCATAATCTCGATATGCCAGTGGTAATAATTAAAATGGTTGCCGTTTACCGGCGCGGTGTGAAACACGAAGTTATAAGACGGGGCGTTAAGCGCGGTACGCATTCTTAACAGGCTTTCCTTGAGTGAAGAAGCCAGTGCGTCAAAAAGGCGGGTTTCACATTCCTCAAACCGGGCAGAATGCAACCTTGGCAATATCCACATCTCAAAGGGAAACCGGGGCGCGAAGGGAACAATAGTGATGAAATTTTCGTTCTGGCAGACAATCCTTCTTCCATCTTCCAGTTCCTGGGCGATTAAATCACAATAAATACATCGTTTGTTTTTGTCGTAATGTTTTTTGCCACCGGCCAGTTCTTCACTCACCAATTCCGGGACGATGGGCAGGGCGATCAATTGTGTATGGGTGTGCTCCAGACTGGCACCGGAAGGTTCGCCCCGGTTTTTAAATATCATGATGTAGTGAAACCGTTCGTTTTCTTTTAAAGCCAATACCCTTTCCCGCAATGCTTTCAGACTGTCTGCGATTTGGGTTTTGGGTAAAAGTTCCAGTTCTGTGTCGTGGTCTGGGCTTTCAATCAATACTTCATGCGTGCCAATGCCATTTATTTTGTCGTACAGGCCTTCGGTTATCTGTCCGGTTTCTCCTTCATCGGTCAAGGCCGGGTATTTATTAGGAATTACCCGCAGGGTCCATCCGGGTGAATTGGGTGAGTTCTTGCGATAGGCCAGAATCTCGGGAGGAGTCAATGGTTCACTACCTTCACAGAAGGGGCAGGATTCTTTGTTGGTTTTTTTTTCAGGAGTGGAAAAATCTTTTGGCCGGTTACCGCGCTCACTGGAAATAATGACCCAGCGATTAACGATAGGATCTTTTCTCAATTCAGGCATTTTCAGGGTACGGTGAATGTGTGAAAGCCATCGGGCAACAATGCAATACTTTATGGAATGAAGGGGGGAAAGTCAATCACTCCTGTACCCTAAAAACATTGATTGCCCGGGGATTAATATTTATAATTGAGTCATGAAAAATGCAAAGATTGTATTGGGAGTCTCAGCGGGTATAGCCGCTTACAAGGCTGTGGAGTTATTACGCTTGTTAGTAAAGGAAGGGGCCGAGGTGCGGGTTGTGATGAGCGCCAATGCCGGTCAATTTGTGACCCCGCTGACTTTTGCGGCGCTTTCCGGCCATCCGGTTTACCACTCGGTGTTTGATGCGCAAAACTCGATGGAACACATCCGCGTCGCTGAGAATGCCGATCTTTTGGTTGTGGCACCGGCTACCGCCTCCACGCTGGCCAAAATGGCACATGGTCTTGCTGACGATGCGTTGTCATGCTTGCATCTTGCGTTTAAAGGCCCGGTGCTTGTTTGCCCGGCCATGAATGAAGGCATGTGGGGGCACCCCGCCGTGAAAGACAATATTGCTCTTCTGAAATCCAGAGGCGTGGAGTTTGTCGATCCTGAAAGCGGGGAACTCGCTTGCGGCGTGATCGGGCTGGGTCGTTTGGCCGATACCAATGTTATTCTCGACAAGGTCAGGGGCTATTTTAGCCAGCGTGATGACCTGACCGGCATACGGTTTCTCATCACAGCCGGGCCGACTCATGAAGCCATCGACCCTGTGCGCTACCTGTCTAATCCGTCTTCAGGGAAAATGGGATACGCTGTGGCAGAGCAAGTCATGGCGCGGGGAGGGCAGGTTGTTCTCATCAGCGGCCCGACCCATTTGAAGCCGCCGCCGGGTGTGGACTTTAAGCCCTGTAAAAGGGCAGACGAGATGAATACCCTGGTTCAGGAGCAGTTTGAAAACTGCGATGTCCTGGTGATGTCTGCCGCAGTGGGCGATTTTGCCGCAGAAAAACTGGAAAAAGAAAAAATAAAAAAACAAGGTGATGAAGGCCTGATTCTCAAGCTGGTTGCTACCAAAGATATTCTGCTGGAAGTGGCTAAACGCAACTCAGGCAAACTGGTGGTGGGTTTCGCGGCGGAAAGCCAGAACCTGGTGGAAAGCGCCCTGGAGAAATTGAGGAAAAAAAACCTCGACTTCATCGTTGCCAACGATATCAGTGCGCCGGGCATCGGGTTTCAGTCCGACTCCAATCAGGTGACGATCATTGACCGCGAAGAAAAGATAGAAGACCTGCCACTGAAACCGAAGCGGGAGATTGCTGATCTTCTGCTCGATAGAATTTTATTTCGACTCAAGCATCCTTAATAAATGAATCCCTCTTTTTTTAAGAGGGACTGGGCTTTTCTATTCCGATGCGTTTTTAGCGCAACGAAATCCTATGCCATTACTTTTCTGGCTGGGGGTGGTCGCGTTGCGGTAGGTCAGGTCGACATAATCGGCGGTGTTCCTCCAGTTTCCCCCGCGAATAATTTTATATTGTCCCTTTTCCGGGCCCTGCGGGTTTTCTTTGGGAGAAAACAGGTAGTATTCCGGGTAATGCCAGTCATGAACCCATTCTGAAACGTTGCCGGACAGATCGTAGACTCCATAATCGGACTTTCCTTTTTCATAGGAACCCACAGGCATGGTTTTCATCTTCTCTTCGTTATAGTTCAGTTTGTCTGAATCTGGTGGGGAGTCCCCCCAAGGGTACTTAATCGGACGTTTGCCCCGGCCCGCCTTTTCCCATTCCGCTTCGGTGGGAAGCCTTTTCCCATTCCATTTGCAATAGGCCGTAGCTTCTTTCCAGGAAACACCGGCGACGGGTTGTTGGTCACCATCGAAATTGGGGTTTTCCAGGCTCGGGGCTTTTTTTGCTCCGGTAGCGTCTATATATTTCCTGTATTCCGCATTGGTCACTTCATAAATGTCAATGTAGAACGCATCCAGAAAGACTTCATGGGCAGGGTTTTCCGGTCCCAGGGTGTGCCGGTCGGTGTTGAATAAGTCGTGGGGCCTGAGTTCCAAAAGGGACTGCCGACTGCCCATTTGCGATTTTCCGGCTGGAATGAGCGCCATATTTTCGTCATGGGGCGAGGCAAAACCAGGTGAAACGATACAAAGCGATACAAGGAGGAAAAGAATCTGTTTCATTACAATGGATTTTTCAATATTAAAGAATAGGAACTGGATTATAGGCAATTGCTGAGTCCAGTTCAATCACGAAAAATAATTTGTGCCAACGGGGGGGAAACATTGCTGAAAACATTGGCGATTGACAGCATTACTCATAAGTAATAGAATTCTTACACACAGATCATAAGCGAAATTTCAGGGCATTTCTTCAGTTTTGCTCTTGCCAGAAGTTGCTCATTAGCCGTAGAGATAGCTAGTAGGAATTTCTCAAGCCGAGAGAATGTTTGCGGACCCTCCGCCGAGGAGTTTGATGGACAAGCCTAAAAAAGAACCGGTGATTTTGCATCAAAGCCAGGGTAGCAAGCTGTGCCTGAATTGTGGTTTCCCCAACCGCAATACGGATACCCAGTGCATGTACTGCCGCACCAGCCTGATTGAAGACAGCGGATTGTTCAACTGGATTCGCCAGACCTATTATGTCCTGCGTTGGCGATGGCAACTCAAACAAAAACGCGATTCTCTGGAAAGCAATCCCCCGATTTACCGTTCCTTTGGTTTTTTTGTCCTGGGTGTGATATTAAGCGCAATAGGTATTTTTGTTTTTACCAGTGCCATTAGCCAGAACTCTTTTTCCAGCGGGTTGATCGCCATCCTTCTCATGGGTTATGGAGTGGTCACCCTGAAAACGTTGTTTAGCAGTAAATAAAAGAGGTTTTAAATCACGCCCCTTCAGGAAACAAA
>PCTK01000154.1:0-2481 GCA_002786505.1 Nitrospinae bacterium CG22_combo_CG10-13_8_21_14_all_47_10
TTTTTTCCGCCTGAATTTTCTCATGCCCGACGAACAAACCATTGACTTGAACAAACTGGTTGCCGATAAAATGGTAAAAGGAGTCGCGGATGTCTCCCTGGGCCTGGAAAATAAAAATCTGGGCGATGATGAGATAATGCGGCTGGCAGAAATGCAAGTTCTGGCCGAAGTGACCCATCTGGAACTGGGAGAAAATAATATCAGCGATAAAGGTTTAGCGGCACTTTGCCAATCCCCTTACACAAAAAACCTGAAATCATTAAATTTGAAATCCAATAACATAACAGAAGCGGGAGCTCAGTCTTTAGCCCAGGCAAGCAACCTGATGAAGCTGGAGCAATTGATTTTAAAATTTAACCGGATAGGGGAAGAGGGAGCAAAATTTCTGGCCCAATCGGAAACCCTTGTCAATTTGACCACATTAGACCTTTTTCGCAATCGGATTGGCGAGATGGGTTCCAAAGCTATTAAATCCGCAACAATTTTCCGAGGGGTGAGCCGTCTCAGGCTTGACTGAATTTTATATGGACTTAACCAGAGCCTATCCCCGCAGTCCGAAAATAAAAATGGCCGGTTTGGTGCAATTGGCGCGAATGATTGATAAAGCCCGTGCCTATAAGGAAAATCAGATAGCGGACTATATCTATCCCTGTCCACTTGATAAAATCATCCTGAACTTTCTGCGCATCGACTCCGATGTTTTCGCAAATAAAGCCATGGAATGCAAAGACGAAGAAATCAGGGAATGGGCCAAGGATATATTGAAAAACAAAAGGGACGAGGAGTTCGAGTTTATCAACAACCAGATACTTGAACGTAGCCCGGACTCTGAAGACCGACTGAAATATTTTTATGAAACTCGCGACCGGATTGACCCCACCAGAACAGATATCAACACCTGGGTTGATCTTCTGGATCTGGAAGAAGGCCGGTTACCGCCAAATTAGTTTTTTCAAAATATTTTTCCTGTTCATTGACTGCCCACTTTTACCAGTCTATTCCCCCGCTTGACGTTATAACGATTGTCCATGAAAAAATCACTAAAAAACCAGAAACCCGCCAGGTTAAAAAAGAAAAAAGAAGGTTCCCGGTTCAGAAAAATTTTCTTTATCACTTTTTATTCCTTAACTCTTTTTTGTTTAGTCGCAGGCTTTGCCGGAGCGGGATTTATATATTTCCACTATTCCAAAGACCTGCCCGATGTTCGTGAATTAAGAGATTACCACCCCAGCACCATCACCCAGATTTATTCCAGCGGAGATGAAAAAATTGCCGAGTTTTACATAGAAAAACGCATCATGGTCCCCCTGGAAGATATCCCCCTGTCTTTGAAGCAGGCCTCTCTGGCCGTTGAGGATTCCAATTTTTATTATCACTTTGGCATTGATCCTAAAGCTATTTTCAGGGCTTTTATCACCAACCTGAAAGCTGGCTATGTGGTTGAAGGAGCGAGCACCATCACCCAACAATTGTCCAAAACACTGTTTTTGTCCAGGGAACGCACATTACCCCGAAAGATTAAGGAAGCAATTCTGTCTGTCAGGCTGGAACTGGTTTTCACCAAGGATGAGATACTCGAAATGTATCTCAACCAGATTTATTACGGCCATGGCAGTTATGGTGTCGAAGCCGCCGCCCGCACCTATTTTGGCAAAGGTGTTGCCGATCTAACCATAGCGGAATGCGCCATGATTGCCAGTCTGCCAAAAGCCCCCAATCACTACTCGCCGTATAAAGACCCTGAGCGTGCTCGAAATAGAAGAAATCATACCCTCAACAGAATGGCCTATCTCTCTTTTATCACCAAAGAGGAAAAGGAAAAAGCCTTGAATGAGGAGTTCCATCTGGGTGAAGTCACCGACATGCTCAACAAGGCGCCTTATTTTGTGGAACATATACGGCAATTTCTTGAAGAGAAATATGGCAGTACTAAACTTTATCGCGGCGGTTTAAAAGTTTATACCACTCTCGACATTGATATGCAGGAGTCTGCCCAAAAAGCCATTATAGAAAATTTAAGAATCGCTGATAAACGATATGGATACCGAGGCCCATTAGGCACCCTGTATTTATCCAAAGGGGAGCAGGCCATTCAGGAAGACCTTACTAAAATGAACCATTTTGAGGAAGGCAAAGGCATAATTGAGGGAGAGATTATCAAAGGTGTTGTTTGGTCGGTGGGGGAAAAACAGGTAGAGGTTCTTTTAGGAACCGACGTGGGGACCATTGATATTCTCGATATGAACTGGGCAAGGCCTCCCAATACCCGACTGGATGGACAATGGGCAAAAATCCTGAGTCCCAGTGAGGCTCTTGCGCCGGGAGATTTAATTTTGGTAAAACCCCTGGGGATTAATGATCGGGGCTGGGCATTGGCCCTGGAACAGGAACCGGATGTGGAAGGAAGCCTGGTCAGTCTGGATCCTAAAACCGGGCATCTCAAAGCCATGGTCGGAGGCTATGACTTCTCCAAGAGCCAGT
>PCTK01000154.1:2566-8710 GCA_002786505.1 Nitrospinae bacterium CG22_combo_CG10-13_8_21_14_all_47_10
TCCTGCCAGCATCATCATAGACTCACCCATAATTTTCAAGGAAAAAGAAGATGCTTTTGATAAATGGAAACCGGTAAATTTTGAGGAAAAATTTTTCGGGCCAACATCTTTGAGAACCGCCCTCACCCACTCGCGCAATGTGGTAACAGTCAAACTCATGCAAAAAATCGGCATAAAAGGAACCATCAACCTGGCTAAAAGTTTGGGGATCTCAAGCAATCTGGAGCCAAACTTGTCCATTTCACTCGGGTCGTCAGGGGTGACACTTTTCCAACTCACCTCTGCCTATTCAGCATTTGCCAATAATGGAACCCTGGTTGAACCAGTAGCAATCAGAAACATTCAAAATCGCAATGGAGAAATTTTATACACACCCACTCCCAAAAAAACCCAGCCGATTTCGCCAAGCATCGCTTATATCATCACAAGTTTATTGCAAAGTGTTGTCGAAGAGGGAACCGGGAAAAAGGTTAAAGCGCTTAATCGACCTGTGGCAGGAAAAACAGGAACCACCAATAATTATATAGATGCCTGGTTTATGGGTTACACACCAGAACTTGTAACAGGGGTTTGGGTCGGTAAGGACAAAGATGAATCCTTGGGGAGAAATGAAACAGGGTCGCGTGCCGCCATACCCATCTGGCTGGAATTCATGCAGGATGCTCTTGTCAATAAACCGGTCACCAACTTTGAAGTCACAAGGGATGTCCAGTATTTAAAAATCCAGCCGGAAACCGGTGAACCCGCCTTATTTGACGAGCCTGGCTCCGTGTTTGAAATTTTCTTGCAGGATCATCTCCCCGAAAATGAAAAACCTTTCACGGAAAACTCGCTGGAAGGAACATTTTAAGTTAATGGAGTCTTTGACGGCAACGGTCAAGATTTCTGCTCAATGGTTGATCCCGGCTAATTTTGCTGAATGATTTTATTTCCTTTTACGGTCAATGCAAAAATGTTTTTCTCGGAGTCGCCAGATGGAAGCAAGGTCGTACTTCCCGTAACACCATGAAAGTTTTTAACAGCTTCCATGCTTTTCTTCATCTTGATTCGGTTATCGGCGCCCGCCATGATATTTTGTATGACTATGTTTGCCGCGTCAAAAGCCTGGGCCGACAAGGAAGATGGCTTTTCACCAAAATTGGTTATAAAGTCTTGAACAAATTTCCTGACCTCTACCTGATGTGAATCGGGAAAGTAACCGTCTACAAAGTAAACGCTCTTTAAATATTTCCCGCTCATTTCGACCAGTTCGGGAGAATTCCACCCATTAGTCCCCAGCAGGGTAGCCGTATTAACATTATAAAAGGCCAATTGTGGAATAATCAGCCCCACTTTGTCATAAACCCCTGGAATAAAAATGGCATCATAACTCAATTCCAGCGAAACTTTCAGGTTTTCAATATTATTCTCCGACCAATGCCCCATATCAATTAATGGTCTGGACAAAACGGAAGGATCACTGAAGTCTTTTGGGGCGCTCTCGGTCAGCAACATTTCGCGGGCAATCTTTTCCAAATCATCATCCTCAACGCCCCCTAATTCCAGAACTTGCTTTTTGAAATCATTCTGCGAGCGATCATATCCGGCAACGGCAACAACCTCGCCGCCCAAGGCTTCCACTTCCTTTATGAAAGTATCTTTCAATTCCACACCAAAAGGCTCAAAGGGGTGAAGAACAGCAAATCTTTTCAATTGCAGTGTATTGACCGAATACTCAGCTAGAAATTTAGCCTGAATCTCTCGGGTCAGGGCATTGCGGAATATAAATGGATTTTCATCCACCAGTCCGCGGGTTGAGGCTGTGGGTGAAAATATGGGAATTTGAAATTTGCGGGCAACCTCACCGGCAATTTGAACCTCCTCGCTCAACAAGGGACCAATGATACCCACAACGTTGGGCAATCCCGCCAATTCGGCTAAAACTTTATCTATCTGCAATTGGTTTCCCGAATCCTTTACCTCTAATGCCAGTTTTTCACGGGCTTGATAGGGCAACTGATTCACCGCGAGTTGAATTCCCTGAAGCACCCTTTGCCCGGTGAGAGCCAGTTTTCCGGTCAAGGGAAGAACCACCCCAATTTTAATTTTAGTTCCAGTATCTACCTTAATTTGATTCAACCAGTTTTCCATCTCAATTTTTCGGGGATGCGTGGGAAAATCCGCAACAAATCTTTCCAGGCTTGCCACGTAGTTAGCCAAATCCCCGGCCCCCCTGAAAAAAGATATCCTCCGCAACAATAAAAGATCTACCGGAAAACCATTGCCTAACATTTGAATCAAGGCTGGAACTTGAGCGTCCCCAAGTTTTTCGTTTATCAAGTTTTCAGCAACCTCCACGGCAAACTTGCCAATCTCTTCATTACCAATCTGGCCATGGACTTCTTTCAATCTGGCAAGAGCCTTTTCATAATCCATTCGCGCGGCATCAATTCTGGCCAAATAAACCATAATCTCCCATTTACGCTTCTTATCGGGAGAGGATGACAGAACCATTTTAAACATGGACTCTGCATTGTCATAGTCCGCCAATTCATAATGGCAAACGGCCTTGTTAAACCTTGCTGAATTTACCAATAGAGAATCAGGGAAACTCTGCAAAAGAATTTGATAAAATCGAACTGCGGTGAAATATGAGCGGTTTGTTTGATCTATCCAACCAAGGCGGAACAAGGCCTGGTGACGCCTTTCGCCTAAGGGCTTTTGCAGTAAATATTCATGGTAAAGCGGCTTGGCCGCAAGAAAATCTCCCGAATGAAACAGGTATTCGGCCTGCAAAAAAGGATCCTCCGGCAAAACAGGTTTGGCTTTTTCCATGTTGCCATCCCCTGAAACATTTTCGTCAGAGCCTGCATAGGCCACTCCACAAAGAGTGAGCAAAAAAAACAAAATAAAATTAATCATTACTTTTTTAATCAATCGAATTTTGAACCCCCGCTAATTTCCATCTTTCGGTTTATCTTTTAATTTGTGTTTTTCAATTCGATACCTCATTGAACGGAAACTAAGGTTCAATGCTTCTGCCGCTTTATTTATGATGCCATTAGACCGCATCAAAGCATTGGCAATAATTTTTTTCTCGATTTGGTCCAGGGTCTTTTCCAAATCTATGTCACTCTGGCCCAGTGCTGGAACCTGAATTTTATCGGGAGACAATTGTCCGAGAAGTTCATCCGGCAGACTGGTTTTGCGGATTCTTTTTTCTGTTTCAAGGACCACAGCCCGTTCAATAACATTTTCCAATTCCCTGACATTTCCCGGCCAGGCGTACCGCTCAAAACATTTCAAAGCTTCCGGGTCTATGCCTTTAATATGGGTTTTATTGTGCCGGGCATTATACTTATTGATAAAAAATTCCACCAAATCAGGAATATCTTCCTTGCGCTCCCTTAAAGGAGGAAGATGAATGGGAATGACATTCAGCCGATAATACAAATCTTCACGAAAGGATTTTTTTTCAACTAACTCCGAAAGATTGCTGTTTGTCGCGGCAATAATTCTCAAGTCTACCGGAATGGACTGGGTGCCCCCCAATCTCATAATTTCATTCTCCTGGAGAACTCTCAGCAGTTTAACCTGGGTCGATAATGGGGCATCGCCAATTTCATCGAAAAAGAATGAGCCTTTATTGGCTGATTCCATTAATCCCAGTTTCAGAGAATCAGCGCTGGTAAATGCTCCTTTCTCATACCCGAACAACTCACTTTCAAGAAGGTTCTCCGGCAGAGCCCCACAATTGATGGAGACAAAGGGATAATTTTTTCTACTACCATTAAAATGGATGGCCTTCGCAATGAGTTCTTTACCGGTACCACTTTCACCTGTGATTAATACAGTTGCCTTGCTTTGAGCCACTTTTTCCACAAGGTCAAAGATTTTCTGTATTGGTCCAGATTTTCCTATAATATTTGAAATCTGAAAGCGCTCACTCAATGCGGTCTTTAAAAACCGGTTTTCCTGAGCAAGCTTGCGCTTATCCAAAGCGTTTTTGACAATCAGTTGAATATCTTCGATTTTAAAGGGTTTGGAAATATAATCATAGGCCCCCTTTTTCATGGCTGTCACAGCCGTTTCCGCGGAAGCATAAGCCGTCATCATCACAACGGGAGTATCGGGGAGAGAATTTCGGGCCGCATCCAAAACATCTATGCCATTAGAGCGGCCCATGCGGATATCGGTTAATACCAGATCAAAATTTTTTTCATTTATCAGCTTAATGGCTTTTTCGACGCTGGAAGCGGTGACAACCTGATAACCTTCCTCTTCAAGCATAATGGCCAGGAAGTCCCGCAGGCTTTTTTCGTCGTCCGCAACCAGAATGAAACTCATATCAAGATTTTATCGCCATTATTATCTGCAAATCAATAAAGGTTCATAAAAACTTTTGTGGGAAGCATATTCCAACATCAACGATTAAAGGTTTCCGCATAAAGTTTTAAGCGCAGGGCATTGAGTCTTATGAACCCTTCCGCGTCATTCTGGCTGTAACCATGACTCGCCTCGAAGCTGGCGATATTCTGGTTATACAACGATTTTTCAGCTTTCCGGCCTATGACAATACAGTTACCTTTATATAATTTCAGCCTGGCCAGGCCGGTAACATTAGCCTGGGCATGGTCCATGGTTTTCTGTAGCAACTCCCTTTCGGGTGAAAACCAGAAGCCGTTATAAATCATCCTGGCGTAGGAGGGAATCAGAGAATCCCGGATAAAGGCAACCTCACGGTCCAGGGTAATGGATTCAACCGCTCGATGGGCTTCTTGCAAAATCGTTCCACCCGGGGTTTCGTAGACCCCGCGTGACTTCATCCCCACAAAACGGTTCTCTACAATATCAATACGACCTATTCCATTTTCTCCACCATATTGGTTAAGCTTCTCCAGCAAGGTGGCGGGACTCATCCTTTCCCCATTTACGGCAACCGGATTTCCCTGTTCGTATGCAATCTCAATGATGGTCGGCTTATCGGGTGCCGCTTCAGGGTTTGTCGACAACAAAAACATATCGTCATGGGGTTCATACCAGGGATCTTCCAGCACCCCTCCCTCATAGCTGATGTGAAACAAATTACGATCCGTACTATAGGGTTTGGCTTTGGTAACAGGAACGGGAATCCCGTGCTTCAAGGCATAATCAATCAACGCTGTTCGGGAGTTAAGATCCCATTCACGCCACGGAGCAATGATCATTATTTCTGGATTGAGCGTGTGATAAGCCAACTCAAAGCGAACCTGATCGTTGCCTTTACCGGTCGAACCGTGCGACACCCCATCGGCGCCCTCCATATTCGCAATTCGTATCTGCTCTTTGGCAATCAAAGGCCGGGCAATGGAGGTCCCCAGAAGATAATTATGCTCATAAAATGCATTGGCCCGAAGCATGGGGAAGACAAAATCGTGGATAAACTCTTCCCGCAGGTCCTCAATATAAACCTTGCTGGCCCCGGTTGCGAGAGCCTTTTCCCTTACCGGCTCCAATTCCTGCCCCTGCCCGACATCGGCGGCAAAAGCTATGATTTCACAATCATATTTTTCTTTAAGCCATTTGATAATAACAGAGGTATCCAGTCCGCCTGAGTAAGCCAATACAATTTTTTTAAATTTTTTAGTTCCCATAACTGCTTTCTTTCCAAGTTAGAGAATCCGGTAGAAATCCCGAATTCCAATAATGATCAACTCACAAAACAAGGGCGTACCGGGCGGCTCCCTGCAAAGGGGCAGACTCATCCATCACTACTTTCACAGGGATTTCCGAAAGATACTTTTCGAATCTGCCTTTGGAAAGAAATGCTTCCATAAACCCTCCTTCTTGCAACAAGGGTATTATCTTTGGCGCAATCCCTCCACCAAGATAAACCCCACCCTCTGACAAATACTGCAACGCCAAATTCCCCGCCAAGGCTCCATACAGGGAAATAAATAGTTTTACCGTTTTTTCACAAATCGGAGAAGTTTTTGCGATGGCTTTTTCAACAATATTAGCGGGAGAATCGGCGGGCTCTTGCTCCTCGGTTTTAAAAAACTCATAAATATCCAATAAGCCCGGCCCTGATAATACGCGCTCTATGCTGACCCGCGAATATTTTTTTTGCAGAAAAAACAAAAGCTCCGCTTCGAGCGTATTCCGGGGAGAAAAATCACAATGCCC
>PCTK01000154.1:8718-12321 GCA_002786505.1 Nitrospinae bacterium CG22_combo_CG10-13_8_21_14_all_47_10
AGTCCATAACTATATAGTTCCCATTTTTATCAGGAACTAAAAAAGCCTGTCCTAGGCCCGTGCCCGCTGAAACAACGGCAATCCTTCCTTCATTTACCGGAGTTCCGTTTTGAAGGACCTCAAAAGCTACAGAACTCAAAAAAGGAACTGCGTATGCTGTCGCGGCTAAATCGTTAATCAGCCAGACAGCAGACAGCCCTAAATGTTTCCTTAAATCCTCTGAATCAACAACCTGCCACGAAAGGTTGGTCAGTTGGCATTTACCCTCAACGACCCTGCCGGCCACGCCAAAACAGGCCTTCTCAACCTTTGCATCGTAGTCCTTTAAAAAGTCATCCAACACCTGCCCGATACCAGAAAAATTCCGGCTTTCATAACACTTTTGCCTTATTCTCGTTTTGCCATCAAAAAGAGCCAGGTTAACCTTGGTTCCTCCGATATCGCCCGCCAGTATCATCTGAGAAAAGAACAGATGCGTTCATCCAAGGCATTCTGGTCTTTGGTGAAGGACTGCAATGCCGATTGCGTCATCAAGTCATCCAACGGAACGGTTTCCGGCCAGGCAGACAGGTTGGGAATTTTCCCATGATCCTGAATTTTCTTTAAGTCTTCATCGCTGAAAGGATGAAACAGGTTAACCCCTCGGGCACTCGCCATTTCAGCCAGTTGATTTCCATCCATGGAATCCAGTCCCGGTGTGGAAACCAGAGCATTCACAAAATCTTCAAACTCATCAGACAGTTCCCAAAGCTCAGGAAAACGTTTCGCAAGGGCATGTTGCGGATCAATCCCCGGTTCAATGGCAGAATCGACATGGCACAAAACCTGTTCGGAGGATTTCCCCGACTCCTGAAACTCTTTCATAGCCGCAGGGGGAATGGTCAACACATCAAGCCCCGCCAGAAAAGCCACCTGCTCTCCATTTCTAATGCTGGCGGCAATCAATCGCGAACTAACATCTTTATGCCTGGCCCGCACTGACCGCAACACCCGTTGGGTCGCCAGAGTCACTTTTTCACCCACCAGTTCCCCTGTTCCGGCATTGTGGTCTATAACCACTTGATTCAACCTGCCCAAAAATACATTCACATAATCGGGATTAGACAAACGGGCCGCGAGATAGTTTTGCCGGACTGAAAACCCTAAAGTAAAGTTTATGGGAATCCCTTCCTGCCTTAAAGTGCGAACCGCCAGATATCCCTCAGGGGTCAGAGGCACTTTGATCGTGAAATATTCCGGGCAAACCTTGTAATACCGACGGCCAAAATGAAGGGTTCGTTCCAGACTCCGGGACACAGCCGGGTGCAACTCCACACTGACTTTCACTTTAAAAGCCTGGACCAGACGCAGGGCGATTTTGCAATTAATCACAAACCCTACCTCCAGGGTCATTTCTTCTTCAGACAACTCCAATCCCTCCTGCCTGATTTTATGGATGGTGTCTTCAATGACCTTGTCCATGACTCCGCTTTGCACGACCTGGTTTGCCAGGGTGTTATTAGTAGTCAAAGCCGTGAGCTCATCCTTCCAGATTGCCTGAGCTTTTTCTAACTCGCCAGTGTCAATCCACACCTCACTGCCAAGAGCTTTCAGCCGGGCCAATAAAGGGTCAGATTCGTTGCGCGGCGACTCCCCTTCAATTTTTTCAAAGGCCAACTCATGCATAACCTCTTCCAGCTTTTGGCTCACAGTATCCATGTATTTATCCTTTCTAAAACCCGGGTTTCCCCAAAAGCTTGAACATGTTTTTCTTATAAAACTCCACACCAGGCTGGTCAAAAGGGTTTACCCCATTCAAGTAGCCTGTCATTGCAACCGCTCTTTCAAAAAAATAAAACGCCTGCCCCAAAGAGTATGGCGAACGATCTTTAATTTTCAACGTCATGTTGGGAACGCCACCCTCTTTGTGCGCACTTGCCGTTCCCAGCCAGGCTTTCTCATTAACCGCATCCAGGGTTTCACCTGCGAGGTAGTTTAAACCGTCCGCATCATTTTTAAAAGCGGGTATTTTCAACTGCCTGCGGGAGGACTCAAGAACTAAGAAGGTCTCAAAAATATTGCGATTCCCCTCTTGAATCCATTGCCCCATGGAATGAAGGTCTGAGGTGAACTCCACAGACGAGGGAAAAATCCCCTTCAAATTCTTGCCTTCACTTTCGCCAGCCAATTGTTTCCACCAATCCGCCAAATAGCTAAAAGCAGGCTGAAAAGTTGCCAGAATTTCGGTGGTTTTCCCCTTTTTATAAAGCAACTGACGCGTCACAGCATAATAGTAGGCATCATTTTGATCCAGAGAGGGGTTTGAATACAATTTTTCAGCCTGGCGAGCCCCCTCCATCAACTCCTGAATATTGATCCCCGCCACCGCCATGGGGAAAAGCCCCACTGGGGTTAATACGGAATACCGGCCTCCAACATCATCTGGAATCACAAACGTCCGGTAACCCAATTCATCGGCAAGACTTTTTAAAGCTCCTTTGCTGGAATCTGTGGTGACGACAATGCGATCCCGAGCAACGTCAGCGCCGTATTTATTTTCCACCATCTCCTTCAGCAACCGGAAAGCAATAGCAGGCTCCGTGGTGGTGCCTGACTTGGAGATCACATTGAGAGAAACATCCCGCCCCCCTACCAGGTCAAAAAGGTCCGCATGGTAATCCGAGCTGATATTCTGCCCGGCAAAATATATTTCCGGACCCCCATGCCTGCCAAACTGATTGAAAAAGGAAGAACTGAGAAAGGAAATGCCAGCCCGCGCTCCCAAATAAGACCCGCCTATACCGACAACGATAAAAGCATCACAGACATTGCGGAGCGAATCCGCAGTAGACTGTATATCAGCCAAAACGGAATCAGATACACCAGAAGGCAGGTGCAACCAACCCAGATAGTCCGATCCCAAACCAGTGCCTTTCTCCAACTGGTCATGACAAAGGCCGACTTGCGACTGGTAATCATTAACCTCCTGATCAGAAATGAAGGGCTGTAGGTTTTCACAATCAAGGGAAAGGTTTGGCATAAGAATGTCCTTTTATCTTTCCAGTTTAGTAAATTTAGATCCTTCCAGGGTCAAATTATACATTAAACCTTTCTGGCCAAATACAAATGCGACAATGGGTTCTTTAACATTGATCGTGTCCAGAGAATCCCCCATGCCCAAAGAGATCAATGCCACGGATCCATCCACTCCGGCTTTCCAGCCATCGCTGTCCCTAAACCGCTTCAAAGCCCCCTCTTCGGTAAAGACCAAAACAATGGATTTTGCCTGAGCACCCAGTTGAAACCCTATAGAAGCCGCCATCGTATTATAATAATCGACGGTCTTACCGCCAATACGCAGAGCCCCCTCTCCATATTCGCCGCCAATGCCAAGTCCCACTTTAATAACCGAAGGAAAAACCAAAACCCCTTTGGCTTTTTTTATAAAGCTGTCTGCACCTGGAATTTCCTTGTTGAATCGTTCCAGTGTAACGTCAACACTCACATCTATTTCTTTGGCAGTTTCCGCAAAAGACAGGCTGATGGGTAACATTAAAATTGCCGCCACCAAAACCAATTGCTTAAAACCGGAAGCCATTGCCCGCCTCGCAGGCACGGAATATT
>PCTK01000060.1 GCA_002786505.1 Nitrospinae bacterium CG22_combo_CG10-13_8_21_14_all_47_10
AAAGCCATTGCCATCAGTCCTGCCCGCTGAATCCATACCAAACACCCGGAAATCACAGGCAAGGAGCGGAAGGTCCAGGAAGCGTTACAAGAGCCACAGAAAATACTCGCTCGTCGTGATGGCAAAACACAGGAATGGAGATGGGTTCATCATCACGGCTTATTACACCGACCAGATTAAGGAAGGAAAGCGGGTGTATCGGAGGGAAACATGAACAAGTTAAAAGTGTTTTTGGACAAGGAAGGCAACACGCTGGACGTGTGGTTTGAAGAGCCCCGCGAGGTCATCTGCGAGGAGACGGGCGATGAGGTCATTTTGAAGAAAGACCCCAGGACCAACCGGGTTATCGGATTCGAAAAGCTTAATTTTACGGTGGACAAGGCCTCGGACATCAGGGGCCTGCCCGTGGAAGTGGTCATCAGCTAAATTGTCCCGCGTAACATTTGCATGTACAGATGGTTTCCCAGTTGAGATATTTTATCAGAATTTAAGCGGCTGTTTTTTCCTCCCCTGAGTTTTCATCAAGGGGTAAAAGCTAATGAAGAGGATATAATTCAGACTCCGTGTCAATAGATAAACCTCACCCCTGTTCACGCAGGCTAGGCCTGCATGAAATGGTTTTTCCTTAACGCCATTTGCACGAACAACGAGTAAACCGGCTTTCGCCAAAATGACACAATCGACATCATCGTGATCAGCGGCAACGGTGGGTCGGGACCACCCCGCAAGAACTCGAGCCTGAGTTAAGAACCGTACTTGGATATCGTCATCTCAAAGAACTCAGAAGGGCTATGAACGACTTGAATTACAAAGAAAACATCTTTAATGTGGCGTGGGGATCTGTTCAATTTCAACTAAAAATGGGATTGCTCCCAAAACTCCAATGAGGTTTTCAGGATGAATGAATTAGCCAAATCCCTTGAAGAACTGCCGAACATCCTTTCGGGCTGGTGGGAGCAAATTATTGCGTTTTCGCCAAAGCTAATGGGCGCGTTGGTTTTGATTATTCTGGGTTGGGGTATCGCGCACATTTTAAAGGCTCTTAGCTCAAGGCTGACGACAATTTCCAACCGGATTTTAAACCGGTTTTTCTCAAAAGGCAGTTTGAGGCGATTTCAATTATCACAAACACTAACTAATTCGTTCAGCACAATTATATTTTGGGCAACTCTTCTTTTATTTGCCACTGCCGCGACTGAAATCCTGGGGTTAGCCGCTTTCTCACTTTGGCTTAGTCGATTAGCGGCATTTCTACCGCATATTTTTGCGGGCATCCTGATCATTGTATTTGGAATATTACTCAGTGTTCTTGGGCGAGACCTTACTCTATCTGCCACAGAAGCAACACATATTGCCTATTCCCAGCTATTAGGCAGAGTTGTTCAAGGGATAATTTTAGTCACAACTATCATTATCGGCCTGGACCAGGTGGGGGTTGAAGTCAGCTTTATTGTGTCGCTTCTATCCATCATAATAGGTTCCATTCTGGGCAGTCTCGCCTTGGCATTGGGCTTTGGGACGAAGGATCTGGCCAGCAATCTTATAAGCGGACATCATCTGAAAAAAGTTTACCAACCGGGGCAAAATGTAAGGTTTGGGAATATTGAAGGAACCGTTCTCGAATTAACCCCTACATCCATGGTCTTGTCTACTGAGGAAGGGCGGGTGATTGTTCCCGCAAAAATGCTTCATTCCATGCCATCGCTTCTTATAATTAGGGAGACAAGCAAAAATGAGTGAAGTACATCCTTTTACATTAAGCTTTTTAAAGCTCCACCCAAAGAATGCCGCAAATGCACTGGAACGTCTTCCTGTTCAAGATATCGTCGAGTTTCTACTACAAGTTCCAATCGAACTTTCAGCAAAAACTCTCGAAACCCTTGCGCCTCAACTTGCGGCGCAGTGTTTTCTTATTATTCCACCAGAAACACGGTCTCAGTTGATGCAGAAAATGAAGCCAACCTCAGGAATTTCTTTGCTACGCTTCATACCCCGTTCAGCGACACAAACAATTTTAAAACATTTACTACCCGATAAAAAAGCATTGCTAAAAAAACGCTTAAGCTACCCTCCAGATTTAGTAGGAGCCTGGATGGATTCTGATAACCCCGCTGTTTCTGAAACCACTTTGGTGGGTGAAATCAGGAAATCCCTTCGCCTTTCCAAGCAAGCCATTGAATACGCGCCGTGCGTGGTCAACCCGGATGGCACCGTTATAGGACTGTTGAGTCTTGCCCGGTTGATCACCTCTAAAGACTCCATTCCTGTTTCTAAAATTTTGGAACGGGATTTCAAAGTAATTTCGGACCGCGCAACCGTTCGATCTGTTTCTTCCTTGTCCCAATGGGATTATTTTGAAGCCTTTCCGATTGTGAATCAGAAGAATAAGTTTATTGGAATGTTGCCCTATAAAAATTTAAAAAAAGCCCTGGCTATAGTCCAGGGTGATTCCACTTCTGACCAGACAGACTCAGTATTAATGGATGGAGTCGATGCTTATGTTTCTACTCTGGCATGGCTTGTTCAATCAATGGCAGGTTCTCCCCTTGACTCTTTTAACTATTCAAAGGAGTCCAGGAATGACAGGTAACGCCAATTTAGTGACAGAAACTTTAAATCGTCAATTTCTCACGAACTACCCTTCTGAGGCTGTTGAAGAGTTAGAATTATTCACTCCACAGGAAAGTGCAGGGCTGTTAATCAGCCAACCAACCCCTTTGATAACGAGCATATTGGAAATTCTCAGCCCGGATATTGCCGCCTCCATTTTCAGTTATTTACCAAACTCTGTAATGCAAGCTGTTCTTACAGAGGCAAATCCTATTTTAATGATAACCCTGCTGGGAAAATTTGAAGATGCGGAAAGGAGCAGGTTCTTGTCATTGGTGGATTCGACTATTCAGGATGATTTTAAAACCATGATGTCCTATTCAGAAGACTCGGCGGGAAGACTTATGGAAACCCGGACCCATGTCTTTCGTGAAAACATGAGTGTGAGGCAATGTCTTAAAAGATTGCGCCAACTGAAGTTCAAACCCACTCGGACATTATTTCTGGTCAACAACCAGAACAAACTGGTTTCCAGAGTTGAAATGCAGGACTTGGCGCTTGCGGAACCGCTACAGACACTCAATGAGTTGGCCCAACCTCTAAAGGCATTTGTAAGCCCCACTGACCCTAAAGAGGAAATTGTGTCAAAAATGGAGGAGTTTAAAATTTCCAATTTGCCCGTCCTGGATCTTTCTGGAGGTTTGGTTGGTATTGTTCACCACGATGCGCTGGTCAAAGCCGTTGAAGAAGAAGCAACAGTTGATATTCAAACCATGTTTGGTGCGAGTAAAGACGAGCGAGCTCTTTCAAAACCGTTGTTTGCCGTAAAAAAAAGGTTGCCCTGGCTGCAAATCAACCTTTTAACGGCGTTCCTGGCGGCCAGCGTTGTAGGCTTATTTGAAGGAACCATTGCCAAATTTACCGCGCTCGCTGTCTTGCTCCCGGTGGTCGCTGGCCAGTCAGGAAATACAGGAGCGCAGGCCCTTGCAGTGACCATGCGCGGGCTAGCCCTGAAAGAGATTAGTGTTCGCCAATGGAAAGCTGTCGTCTTCAAAGAAATGTGGGTGGCATTTTTAAATGGCGTGGCTGTTGCCCTGACCACGGCGGCGGGCGTTTATTTCTGGAGTCATTCCATCGGCCTTGCTTTAGTCATAGGCATCTCCATGGTGATTTCGATGGTCGCCGCAGGCCTTGCAGGAGCTTCTGTTCCCATAGTTTTGACCCGACTGGGACAAGACCCCGCCACCGCATCATCAATTATTCTGACAACGGTTACAGATGTGGCAGGTTTTTTCTCATTTCTCGGGATCGCCACACTGCTTTCATATTTATTGTAAAAAACAGGCCAATTAAACATTAATCAAAAAACTGAAAGGGTTTATGTCTGGAAAAACAACCAAAGTGGCCATCTATGCGGCACTTACAGGAAATGGGCTTATTGCTCTAACCAAATTTTTTGCGTCTGCCTACACCGGTAGCTCCGCCATGTTCAGCGAGGCGATTCACTCTGTAGTCGATACCGGCAATCAAATTCTCCTGCTTTATGGGATTAAGCAGTCTGAGAAACCCGCGGACAAAACGCACCCTTTCGGCTATGGGATGGAGATTTATTTCTGGAGTTTCGTGGTCGCCATTCTGCTTTTTGGCCTGGGAGCTGGGGTTTCTATTTATGAGGGGATAAGTAAAATTCAGCACCCACACCCAGTGACCGATCCCTTAATAAACTATATGGTAATAGGTTTCGCGCTATTTTTTGAAACCATTGCTTTCTCATTCGCGTACAGGGAACTGGGAAAAACCAAAGGTTCGCAGGGTTTGATAAAAGCTATCCGCGCAAGTAAAGATCCAACTATTTTCACAGTTCTGTTTGAAGATTTTGCCGCACTACTTGGTTTGGTTGTGGCCGGGCTGGCAATTTACCTGGGAGAAGTTTTAAATTTACCAATTTTGGATGGAATTGCTTCAGTGATTATTGGGTTGATTTTGGCGGTCACTGCCTCATGCCTGGCTTTCGAATGCAAAGGACTATTATGTGGAGAGGCCGCCAGCGAACAAATTGTAGCAGAAATAGAAAATATCATTAAAGGTGAATCCGATGTGTTGCACATCAATGAGATTTTGACCATGCACCTTGGACCGCAAGACATTTTGCTGAATATCAGCCTGGATTTTAAAGATGCGATGTCGTCGGGTAATGTTGAAGCAACTATTTCCGAACTGGAAGCCCATATTAAAAACAGGTTTCCAGAGATCAAACGCGTGTTCATTGAGGCTCAAAGCTGGATGGCACAAGAAAAGGAGTAAAAATAATTTTTCTATTCATCAACCATAATGAAATGTTTAGCCAATCATGATAAAGAAAAAAAAGGGGCTCGATTCAATTGGCTGGAGAGAGTGGGTTTCGTTACCTGAGTTACAGGTGGAAACAATTAAAGCGAAAATTGATACAGGGGCCAGAACTTCTGCCCTGCATGTTTCCAATATCAAAATAATGCGGCGAACTAACAAGGTGAGCTTTACCATTCATCCGGCACAAAAACATTGGGAGCCGGTGATTTATGCAACCGCCGCGATGATTGGTGAGCGCTGGGTGAAAAGCTCAAATGGCGAATCAAATCTTCGTCCAGTAATAGAAACCAGGTTAAAAATTGCCAAGGAGGTTTTTACTATTGAGCTGACTCTTGTCAATCGAGACCTTATGGGGTTTAGATTACTTTTAGGAAGAAGCGCAATGAAGAAACGCTATCTCGTTAATTCGGGTAAATCTTTTTTAATTTCCAAAAAATAAGCACATAGAAAGGCAACCAATGAACATTGGGATTTTATCCAGAGGACCAAAACTTTATTCCACGAAAAGGTTGGTGGAGGCCGCTAAGAAAAGAGGCCACAATGCTGAAGTGATCGACTTTTTAAAATGTTATGTAAACATCACCTCCCACAAGCCCTCTGTGCACTTTAAAGAACGTATCCTTAATGAGTTTGATGCCGTTATTCCGCGTATTGGAGCTTCAAAGACTTTTTATGGGTCGGCCATTCTGCGGCAATTCGAAATGATGGGGGTTTACCCGCTGAATGAATCGGTGGCTATTTCACGTTCACGGGATAAACTCCGTTCCCTGCAAATCCTGGCAAAAAAAGGAGTAGGCCTGCCTGTGACCGGGTTCGCCCACTCCACCAAACATACGGAGGATATTATCAATTTGGTCGGGCGCGCACCACTGGTAGTGAAACTACTCGAAGGAACACAAGGTAAGGGCGTAGTTTTAGCCGAAACCTACAAGGCGGCTGAAAGTGTCATCGGCGCATTCATGGAACTTGATGCCCATTTTCTGGTCCAGGAATTTATTAAGGAAGCCGGGGGCGCGGATGTCCGGTGTTTTGTCATTGATGATAAAGTTGTGGCTTCAATGATGCGACAGGGTAAGGAAGGGGAATTTCGATCCAACCTGCACCGAGGTGGAACCGCCAAGATGGTCAAAATTTCCCCGGAAGAGAGAAGCACGGCTGTTCGCTCGGCCAAAGCCATGGGATTGAATGTGGCTGGTGTAGACTTGTTGCGCTCCAAACACGGTCCGCTGGTGATGGAGGTCAACTCTTCTCCAGGCCTGGAAGGTATTGAAGTCGCAACAGGAATTGATGTTGCCGATAAAATTATTCAATTTATGGAAAAAGATGCAAAACCCTGGAACACCAAGACAGCAGGAACCGGATGAAGGCTTCTGACTTTAAAATAGGCGGCGTTTTTATTAAGCGCGGGGAACGCAAAAAGATTCAACTTGCAGTATCTAACCTTTATGACGGCACCGACCTTTCAATTCCCGTGGAAGTTATCCGCGGAAAAGAAGCCGGGCCTGTTTTATTTATTTCAGCCGCTATCCATGGCGATGAAATCAACGGAACTGAAGTTATTAGTCGGATACTTAGGAACAAGTCTCTTAAAAAATTGAAAGGCACTTTGATCGCCGTTCCGGTAGTCAATGTCTTTGGCTTTAATATGTTGTCGCGATACCTGCCTGATCGAAGGGATTTAAATCGATCTTTCCCAGGGTCTAAAAATGGGTCGCTTGCGTCGCGATTGGCCAATATATTCATGAATGAAATTGTTAAAAAATCCACTCATGGCATAGATCTGCATACCGGAGCCATCCATAGGGCCAACCTCCCACAAATCCGCGCTTACATGGATAATCCTGAAACCAAACGACTGGCATTTGAGTTTGGAGTTCCCGTGGTATTGAATTCTGATATCCGCGATGGCTCCCTAAGGGAAGCGGCACGCAGAAAAAACATCCCTATGCTACTTTTTGAAGGTGGCGAAGCCTTACGTTTTGATGAGAAAATTATCAGAATGGCCGTCCACGGGTGCTTTTCTGTCATGCGATCCATAGGAATGTTGAAGAAGAAAAAAGAGGCCGAGCGAAGGGAGGTTTTTATTTCCTGGGAGAGTCAATGGTTACGATCTCCTGTCAGCGGGCTGGTCCGCACCATAAAAGACATTGGAACACACATTAAAGAGGATGAGTTAATCGGGGTTATTACTGATCCGTTTGGCAAGCCCAGAGGGTTGGTGAAGAGCCCCTTTGAGGGCATCATAATCGGCCAGTTAAAACTTCCCCTGGTAAATAGCGGGGATGCGCTGTTTCACATCGCCAGCTTTCACAATACCCGAAAGGTTCAAAAATCTATCAGACAAATAGAACAAGATATGTTTCAATGTTTTTATGATTAACCAACCGTAACACACGCCCATATTCTCAGTGACAATTTTATTGGGGAAAGTCCGATTTTGAGGATGATGACATGAACCTAAAACTTTACACAGGACTTTCCCTGCTGATTCTCGTGGTGATATTCACCATACAAAATTCTGAGATCGTGCAAATTAATTTTTTAATTTGGAATATTTCGATATCCCGCGCATTAATGATATTCTTGGTCCTGTCGATTGGCATCCTGGTTGGGTGGTTCACGGCCAATCATTATTCGCGGAACCGGTAAAATGGATGGAGCCCTTGAAGAGTCAACCTTTGATAAAAAATTAAGAGGTAAAAATGCTTTGCATAAAAAACAAACTGACTACAGCTTTGCTCAGCTTCTGTTTCATCAATGTTGCTTCACCCGCTTTTAGCCAGGGAACGACCACAAAAAACCCGGAATTACCCAAGCTATTTGCCAGCTCCGGGGGGACACAAGCTGTTAAAAAATTTGAAAAACAGTTGCTGGCCGAATATTCAAAAAAACTAACCACCACTTATGAAAAAATCCCAGATGCATTTTGGGATGATTTTTTTAATATTATGACCCCTGACGGAGAAATAGAAAGCCTCTTTGAGTCCACTTACGGAATTTATGAACAATATTTTACTCCCGATGAAATCAAACTTTTAAACCGCTATTTAACCGTGCCGGTTCTCCAGAAATGGATCGAACTTTCACCCAAGATCAATCAAGAGCAAGCATTGCTCCTCGAAGAAAGTTCAAAAGGATTATTGGAAGACCCCGCCTTCAATGGAAAACTTGAAAAACTTGGGGAGAAATATATTTTTGACAAAGCGCGGCAAACAATCTCAAAAAAAGAACAAAAAAAGTCCAACCCGCAAACAAAGTAAATCGAGTCATCCGCCGGGAAGTGGCTCGCAAGTTAGTTCCAGCGGGCGGAGTCGGGAGTAGCGTTACGAACTTTGGAGAGGTGGACAAGATTGATTTTCATTTTAAGGAAGTCATGAAGAAACCGGGCGCGGCGAAGCACATCCTGTTCCTCAAGGAAGGTTTGTTTTTGTTCCAGATTTAAATCCAGCCGATAAGCGAACCGGTCGACAAACTGGCTGAGTTTTTCGCCCAGGTTCCAGTCGGGTTCTTCCAAATTGTTTTTAGGAATCATGCTGGTTAACTCCCTGTACCTGTCAATCAAACCATCGCGGATGGTATTGGGGGTATCGTCAATGACCTGTTCATTCTGTTCTTCCAGCAGTTCAATTTCTGCGCGGCGGTATAATTTTCCTTCCAACTCTTTTATGACACGAAACCGGCGCAATCCAATCAGGGTAAAATTATATTTCCCATCGAGGTGGCGGATTTCCTTTTCAATGTTACCCACACAACCCACGGTAAATATATCGGGGCGATCAAAATAAGTCGCTTCCCAATTCGGTTTTAGAAGAACCATGCCTATTTTACGCTCACTTTCCAAGGCATCAGCAGTCATTTGCCTGTACCGGGGCTCAAAAATATGCAGGGGCAAAGGGGTGCCGGGATAAAATACGGTTGATGGCAAGGGGAAGATAGGAATGATTCCTCCCGGTTCTGAATCTTTTTCCATGGTTTCCTTATCTAAGTGATTATAATGCAAATATTGTAACATCCTATCTGCTGACAGGAAATTTGACAATTGCGGTTTATTTTTTTAGTCTGAGGATGCATGATTGCCCAACCTGAAAACATTTGCGCTGAAATCCAGACCTCACTAACCCATTGCGGTTTGTTTGAGGATAAAAAAAGTTCTGGAAACCGCTGGCGGATTTCGCCGGAACCGTTTTTTCTCTCATCAAAAGACGCAGAGTTTTTCCACCAACTGGGTCCCCAACTTCTCAAATTCTACACCGCCTGGAACAAGCTTTACCTGGAAAGCGTCAAAGGGACGAAGTGGTTCGCCCAGTATCTGGATGCCGGGAAACCACAAGAGTTGATCGAATTTGGCCGAATGAAGCGGTTTCGCCAAGCCTTGCCAACTATCCTTCGACCCGATGTAATTGTAACGGAAGAGGGGTTTGCTGTGACTGAGTTGGACTCGGTTCCCGGAGGGTTTGGGCTGACCGCCGAACTTATGTCCCTTTATAAAGACCCGGCATGGCAGATTATTGGCGATTCCGAGGGTGGAATCCCATCGATGTTTTACAAGATGGCCGAATCGCTGGCCAAAGAGAAAAATCCCTGTGTAGCCATTGTCGTCTCTGACGAGGCCCAGGATTACCGTAGCGAAATGGAGTGGTTGGCATCCCTTTTAAATAAAAAAGGCTTTCCGGTATACACGGTTCACCCCAAAGAGGTCCAGTTTCGTGAAGAGGGCCTGTTCATCCTGGATGAAGGAAAATGGCTTCGGGTCGATGTCCTGTATCGTTTTTTCGAACTATTTGACCTTAAAAACATCCCAAAATCTGAATTGATGATGTATGCAACAAAAAAGGGCCAGGTTGTGACCACCCCTCCTTACAAAGCCTGTTTAGAGGAAAAACTCAGTTTCGCATTATTCCATCACCCGTCCATGAAAACAGATTGGGAAAAAACACTGGGTTCTGAAACTTTTAACACCTTATCTCATCTAATTCCTGAAACCTGGGTTCTCGACTCCCGTGCCATGCCTCCTTATGGAGTGATTCCGGGATTGGAGTTAAAAGGTTCCGCAGTTCAGAGTTGGCAGGAATTGATGAGCTTGACCCAGAAGGAACGGGAAATGGTGATCAAGCCTTCGGGTTTCTCACCGGAATCATGGGGAAGCCGGGGGGTTGTAGTCGGGCACGATGTTTCCGGAGAAGTTTGGCAGGAAACCCTGACGAAAGGATTACAACAGTTCCCCGACCAAACTTCGATATTGCAGAAGTTTTACAAGGGAAAACGGGTACCGGTTTCATATCTGGACGAAAATTCGGGCCAGATGGTAACCATGCAGGGCAGGGTACGGCTGACGCCTTATTATTTTGTGGTAGAAAACACCACTCATCTGGCGGGAATTCTGGCTACACTTTGCCCACAGAATAAAAAGAAAATTCACGGTATGACCGATGCAGTGATACTGCCCTGCGCCATAAGAGACTCAAGGTAGTTTATAATGATGAAACTCTACAATATAGACGGATGCGGTTACTGCGCCATGGTCAGAGAGGTTCTGACACAAATGAGACTGGAATATGAAAAAGTTGATGTTCCGTGGCCGCACCACCAACGTAAAGAAGTACACGAAGTATCGGGCCAAACCACCGTCCCGGTTTTGGTGGATGGTGATACCGTTCTTGACGACGAATACGAAATCATCGACTATCTAAAAAGGACCTATCCGGTCAATTCTTAATCTTCCCCCGCTAGCCCTGGAGGCTGTGATATCCCATCACTGCCTTCATGCCCCGAGGGGTAAACTTGCAAAGGCTTGTTGGAACCAACACAAACGATTGGTTATTGCAAATTGAACCCAGCTTCAGGCTGGTCAAGAAAATAAGGAAAACACATGGAGGCTTGGCAACAACAACTCAGCCAGAGCGTGGTAAAGATAGAAGACCTGCCGTTTATTCCCGAGTCTTCAGAGTACCGGGAACGACTTAAGAAGGTTGGGGAGCTCTACCCCATACGAATCAATTCCTATTTCCTGAACCTCATTAAAGGACCCAATGATCCTTTATGGAAACAGGTAGTGCCCACCCTTGAAGAGTTGGACGACTATATAGATGGGGAAACTCTGTTCCCCGATCCACTTAATGAAGAAGGCGACATGCCAGTACCAGAACTGGTACACCGCTATCCAGACCGGGTATTGCTGATGATCAACAACCAATGCCCCATTGTCTGCCGGTTCTGCACAAGAAAACGGAAAATCGGTTTTCCCGGAATTGTCACACGCGAAACCCTCAGGCAGGGCATTGAATACATCCGCAACAATCCTGAAATCCGCGATGTGGTCATGTCCGGCGGAGACCCGCTTCTCGTCCCTGATAAGGAGTTGGACCGGATTCTCGGCGAACTACGGTCCATCCCGCACTTGGAAATTATTCGTATTGGCACACGGGTTCCCGGAACTCTGCCCTCCAGGGTAACGGAAAACCTTTGCTCGATATTGAAGAAATATCACCCTCTGTATTTCAACATGCATTTCAACCATCCCGCAGAGATCACTCCTGAAGTGGAAAAAGCCTGTGCCATGCTTGCCGATATTGGCATCCCCTTGGGAAGTCAGACGGTGCTACTAAAGGGGGTCAATGACAACGCACAGGTCATGAAAGAGTTGGTGCTGAAATTGCTGAAGAACCGCGTCAAACCTTATTACATTTATCAGGCTGATATGACAGAGGGGACGGATCATTTTCGCACCTCCGTTCAAAAAGGCCTCGACATACTGAGAGACCTTATGGGGCACACGTCAGGCATGGCAGTGCCCTATTTCGTGATCGACGCTCCGGGCGGAGGGGGTAAAGTAAGGCTACTCCCCAACAGTGTCGTCGAACACAACAAGAATGAAGTGGTCATCACAAACTATGAAGGCAAAGTTTTTCGTTATAGTCAGCCTAATGGTAAAAATGGATCTTCCAAAGGAAATAACAAGTCAAAACACCGGGATCTGTGCCAACTACCTGCCTGAATAAATCCAAACACCCTCTTTTTTCGACTTTCTGATAGAACTGCCGGTTTAAATCCCCCCAACCCCCTGACCCCCCTTGACAAGGAGACCTTTACATAAGTGGTTCTGTATTGAGAAAAAGCGAGATCCTTCTTCGCCAAGGCTCATCAGGATGACAATACGATGGTTTCTGCATGTCATTCTGAGAGTCAGCGAAGACGTGGTATTTCACCTTAGCTTTCGTGCCCGGAACGGGTAATCTCGGGGTTGTGCAAAGCCCTCCTTGATAAGGGTACGTGATGATCAACCTTAGCCTTCGTGCCCGGTACGGGCAATCTCGTCATTCCCGCGCTCCCATCCGTCATTCCCGCGCAGGCATCCGTCATTCCCGCGCAGGCGGGAATCCAGAAGGGGCGATTCATGAATCGCCCCTACTCTCCGTCCTCAAAGCCGGGGATTGTGCTCTGACGAGGGTACGTGATATTTTACCTTAGCCTTCGTGCCCTGAAAGGGTGGCGAAAAATTTTTCGCCCCTACGGCTAATTTACTCATGCAATATCCGGGCTA
>PCTK01000050.1:0-2342 GCA_002786505.1 Nitrospinae bacterium CG22_combo_CG10-13_8_21_14_all_47_10
CACCACTCCTCCGCGGAGGGCGAATAGGCAAAAGCCTTTTCGAGCGGACGAAAATGATGGAGTGCAAGATAAAGCCGGGCCACATCCCTTCCCCGTGGGACGGGGTCGCCGTGGGGGCAACATGGCCAAACGTTTCGAAACAACGCCGGGGGGCCTTGAGCGCACAGAAATGCCGGGTCTGTTGGCCGTGCGCCGAGCACCCACCAGAATTCAGCCTTAGGAATCCCGGTTCTCTGCACCCACGGCAACTGGGCAGTTTTTCAGATATTCCGCATCAATCACACTCAGCCTGCCGTGTTGGGGAACTTCTACAAATTCTTTATAGATACACTCGTTGCCGGTGTCAGGAACGCTTTTTAATTCCAGGAACCGGGTTTCGACGGGATCGCGCCTGAGAAGCTTGAGGGTAGAGAAATCGAGTTTGAAGGGAGGCTCCAGTTTTTCCAGGGCGGTCAGGGGCTCCACACCTTCTGACATGATGTCTTTGATTTCTTCTTCGATAGAAAATTTTCTTTCCTGATGCCGGGCGTGTGGGTAATCGGCTTGGGAAAAAATCATAAAATCCAGATCAAACCAGTAATTATTGATGAAATCATCAAAGTCCACCTCCACGCCGTTACTCAAATGAATGTCGCGGGAATTACCGGGATCGTTCCGGATAAGGTCATTGTAAACTTGAATGATGTTGTGGACGGAATCGTACAACACGGCCCAATGATAGGCATTGGCCGATTCGTGAGTGCGAAAGGAGTCCATCGCCTTGACAAGAACAACCAGCGCAAAATGCATGTCTTCCATTTTTAAAAAGGCCGAAGACCAGGGAAACCGGTTTTTGTACCATTGATTCACATCAGAGGGGTATTCCTGCCGGGAAGAGTCGGCAGGGGGCTGGTAATCGTTGTCGACAAAATTCAGGATATCGTCAAGCTCTTTGTAGGCCAGGTCCAGCCCCGCACGCACCACTGTATAAGGAAACAGTTTACGCTGGTATTCCATATACTGTTTCAGTTCGGGGAGTTTGTCTTCCAGTGCGTGCTTGTGGTCCCTTTTGCCGATATCTTTAGCGAAGATCAACATAGTATTTTATGAATTCCTGTAATTATTATTTTCCTGAATCAAAGCGCTGGGTGAACATTTTCAGGATGTTCGCCTTTTCTTCATCGCTCATGCCTTCGACCATTTTACGTGCTTCGGCCATTTGTTCGGGGGTCATTTCCCCCATAGCATCCTTGGCGGCTTCCTGAAACCCTTTCAGGTTGGCGGCACCCTTGATCCAGGAAAACTCGCCGGAATCAGCCGGTCTTTCTTCCGGCGCTTTGAAATCGATTTTTTCCCGTGAGCGAAACTCAACGTGGTTGCCAATGATCTTGCCAAAAATCTGGTCATCCTGAAGTTTGTCGAGCACATCGGGCAAGGAAGTCCCGTATTTTTTGCAGGCATCGTACACAGGCTTGAAAGGCAACCGCACAATTTTATCAGGAAACCCGTTCTTGCGGATAGAGTGTTTGATGCTTTCTTCAGCAGGATTAGATTGCGTTTCGCTCATGATTGAAATGCCTCAAGATTGAATTGGGTTCGTTGGGTATTATAGTATAATCCACAGGAACTCAAAATATTCAAACACGAATTTTCATTTTTTATGGTCAGGGTTACCAGAAAAATTAAAAAACCAAAAACCAGCCGGGCTCATCCCGTCCTTCGCCTGGCACTGGCCCAGGTTAATGGCCTCGTAGGCGGATTCAAGGCCAACGCTGAGAGCGTGAAGTTGGCCTGCGCCCAAGCCCGCAAAGTGGGGGCCGATTTGGTGTTGTTTCCGGAACTGATGGTGACGGGCTACCCGCCGGAAGATTTGTTGCTGAAAAAAAGTTTTATCGAAGATTGTCGGCAAACCCTGAAAAAAATCGCTCCCTACACACATGGGCTGACAGCCGTGATCGGATTTGCCGAACACAAAGGCAAACGTCTTTATAATTCTGCCGCCTTGATCTGCGATGGTAAACATGTTGGCACCGCCCGGAAAATGCTCCTGCCCAATTATGGCGTGTTCGATGAGAAACGTTATTTTAGCGAAGGCGGTGAACCCATGCGCTTTTCCTTGAAGGGACTGCAAATCGGGCTCACCATCTGTGAAGACATCTGGGAAGAATCGGGGCCGGGGAAAACTTTAAGCAAACATATAGACCTCCTGCTGAATATCTCTTCATCGCCTTACCATAAAGGCAAAGCCCAGGCCCGCAGGCAAATGATCATCAAACGGGCCAGGAGTTACAAATGCCCCATTGCCTATGTCAATCTGGTCGGGGGACAGGACGAGTTGGTGTTCGACGGCCACAGCCTGGTGG
>PCTK01000050.1:2350-2621 GCA_002786505.1 Nitrospinae bacterium CG22_combo_CG10-13_8_21_14_all_47_10
GATGGGAAAATCATCGCCCAGGCCAACTCCTTTGAAGAAAAAATCATGCTTGCCGATGTGAGCTTGTCACCAAAAAAAGGAAAACCAAAAGTTGCCGGAATTCAGAGTGTCAAGGCACCCGCGCCATTGCCAAAAATTAAAAAGCCATTGCCTGCCCACTCATACGTGGAAAAGTCGGAAGAGGAAGAAGTCTATTCTGCCCTGGTTTTGGGCACCCGCGACTACATCCACAAAAACGGATTTTCAAAAGTGGTTTTAGGGTTGAGCGGCG
>PCTK01000050.1:2635-12133 GCA_002786505.1 Nitrospinae bacterium CG22_combo_CG10-13_8_21_14_all_47_10
CTGGTCGCCGCCATAGCGGTGGACGCTTTGTTGCCTCACAACGTGGTCGGAGTGCTACTGCCCTCTCCTTATTCTTCCAGTGGGAGTGTGGAGGATGCTTTGGCGCTGGCGAAAAATCTTGATATAAAAACTTTCACCTTTCCCATCGAGTCGGCCATGAAGGCTCACGACTCTATTTTGAAAGATGCTTTTAAAGGGACGATGCCCGGCCTGGCGGAAGAAAATCTGCAAGCGCGCATTCGCGGCAACCTGTTGATGGCGCTTTCCAATAAATTTGGTTGGATGGTGTTGACCACCGGCAATAAAAGTGAAATCAGCATGGGTTACTGCACGCTCTATGGCGATATGGCGGGCGGGTTCGCTGTGATCAAAGATGTGCCGAAAGTCCTCGTCTATCAACTTTGCCACTGGCTCAACCGCGAACAGGAAATCATTCCGCGAAATGTTCTCACCAAAGAACCCTCGGCGGAACTTCGCCCCAACCAGCTAGATACCGATTCGTTACCCCCCTACGACCTGCTCGACCCGGTCCTGTTGCAGTATATCGAACAAGACTTGTCGGTTGACGAGATCAAGGTGAAGGGTTTATCCAAATCCGAAATAAAACGCATCGCCCGATTGGTCGATCTCAACGAATACAAACGCCGGCAGGGCCCCCCCGGCGTAAAAATCACCCCCAAAGCTTTCGGTAAAGACCGGCGACTCCCGATTACCAGCCGCTTCAAGCCGTAGGCTTCCGGTAGTCGTCGTTGCGACGACAATCAACAAGCCTACCTTTGCGCACCTTTTCCCCGCAGGTTTTAAGTTGGCCCCACGCCGAGTGGGGTGGTAAAATCGGGGGCAAAACTCAATTCAAAACTAATTTCTTGCTAATATAAGTAATTACTTATATGATAAGAGGTGAAGTTGGGGGAGGACTTTATAAAACCAGTGGTTTGGGTGGGGGATGCGCTCAAGCGGGTTAAATTATTTCCGCCGGAGGTGAGGCAGGATATTGGCGCGGCACTTTTTGATGTTCAAAAAGGGGCCAAGCCACCCTCGGCCAAACCGCTTAGGGGTGTGTCCAGCGGTGTTCTGGAAATCGTCACCCGTTTTGACACCGACACCTATCGCACGGTTTACGCGGTGCAGATTGGTCAACAGGTCTATGTCCTGCATGCGTTCCAGAAGAAAGCACCGAAAGGCCGAAAAACGGCCAAGCTCGATTTGGAGATGATTGAGCGGCGTTACAAGGAAGCCGTCGCCATTGAAAAGGAAAAAAATTCATGAAGAAAAAAGAAATAATAACGTTTGAGGAAAGTTCGGGCAATGTGTTTGCTGATTTGGGACTGGATGAATCGGAAGAACTTTTAACACGGGCCAAACTCGGTCATTCTGTGCGGATGATCCTGGAAAAGAAAAAGCTCAAGCAACGTGAGATTGGCAAACTGCTGGATATTAAACAACCAGAGGTGTCAAACCTGATGAATGGTCGTTATACGTTGTTTTCCCAGGAACGACTGTTCGGATTTTTGAATAATCTGGATCGAAAGATAACAGTGCAGGTCACACGGCGAAGAAAAGGGGAGTCTCTCCAGGAAGTCGTTTTGGCCTGAGAACCATTTTTGCTGAGGAGAATTAATCATGAAAAAGATTGGTGTGGTGCTTTCGGGATGCGGAGTCTATGACGGGGCGGAGATCCACGAATCGGTCATCACTCTGCTGGCGATCGACCGGGCCGGGGCAGAGGCGGTGTGCATGGCCCCCAATGTCGATCAAATGCATGTGATCAACCATCTCACGGGTGAGGAGTCCGCTGGCGAAAAACGTAATGTTCTGGTCGAGGCGGCCCGCATTGCCCGTGGCGAGATCAAGGATATTGCTACGGTCAAAGCGGATGACATTGACGCTCTGGTGTTTCCCGGTGGATTCGGCGCGGCCAAGAACCTCTCCACCTTCGCCGTCAAAGGCGAAAACTGCGAGGTCCATCCGGAAGTCCTCCGGCTGGTGAAAGAGTTTGCCGCCAGGCATAAACCGCAGGCGGCGTTATGCATCGCACCTGCCATGATGGCAAAAATATACGAGGATGCTCCCAACAAACCTACTTTGACCATCGGCAACGACAAGGGTTTTAGTAATAAGATGGAAACGATGGGGAGCACGCATCAGGATTGTTCGGCGACGGATTTTGTTTTCGACGCACAGAATAATATTGTTTCGACCCCGGCTTATATGCTGGGCAAAAGCATCTCGGAAGTGGCGGAAGGCATTGAAAAAACCATCAAAAAATTAGTTGAGATGATTCCCTGACGGGAGACGCAACTGGCTAGGGCTCTTTTTGGCCGCCTATTCCTCCTGTTCGCCAAATAGAGCTATTGCACGTAGCTCCACGCCGAGTGGGGTGGAGGCCCCTCTGTTAAAGGAATTTCCCTATTTTTCCGTAAAGAATAACTGGACCCTTATATATAATATAGAAGGGAAGTGAAATTTTTGTCACGCAGGGATGCTATGAGCGAAAAAACTTTATTGGTCACGGGTGGCGCGGGATTCATTGGCAGTAACTTCATCAATTTTATCCATCGCCGCCACCCAAACTATAAAATCCTGTTACTGGATGCGTTGACCTATGCGGGCAACCTCGACAACATTCCTCCCAGCCTGAAGTCCAACGGCCATTTTAAATTTTTTCACGGCAACATCACGCATCCGGACATTGTTAACAAGCTGGTTTCGGAGGCGGATATTGTGGTGCATTTCGCGGCGGAGTCGCACGTGACCCGCTCGATTTATGATAATGCGATTTTTTTTGAGACGGATGTTATTGGCACGCAGGTGGTGGCTAACGCCATCGTGAATAACCCGGTTGAACTGTTTGTGCATATATCGTCTTCCGAGGTCTACGGCACGGCTCTGACTGACCCGATGGATGAAGGCCACCCGCTGAACCCGATGAGCCCTTACGCGGCGGCCAAGGCCGGGGCAGACCGGTTGATTTATTCTTATATCAAGACATACGATCTCCCTGCGGTCATCATTCGTCCGTTCAATAATTACGGGCCATGCCAGCATCTGGAAAAGGCCATTCCCAATTTTATTATCAGCGCATTGCAGGACCAGCCGTTGCCCATTCATGGCAATGGCGCGAGTTCCCGCGACTGGATGTTCGTGGAAGACACTTGTGAAGCGTTGGACCGGGTCCTGCATGTCGAGCGTGACCGGGTACTCGGTCGGACGATCAACCTGGGGACAGGGACCGATACTTCTGTGGTGGAAATCGCCCGGAGAATTTTGCGGCTGATGGACAAACCGGAAAGTTTATTGCGGTTTGTTGAAGACCGTCCCGGCCAGGTGACCCGGCATATTTCTTCCACGGAAAAATCCCGTCAATGCCTGGAATGGGAATCGAAAGTAGGGCTGGATGAAGGTCTTGAGCGTACCATTGATTTTTACCAGAATAATCGGAAATGGTGGGAACGGATTCTGTGGATGAAAGAGCTCTGGGCTTCAAAAGGATAGCGCTTATGCGGGTAACCATACTTCAACCGTCTTATTTGCCGTGGCTAGGTTTTTTCGAGCAGATGAGCCGCTCTGATAAATTCGTCCTGCTGGATGATGTGCAATACACGCGCCGGGACTGGAGAAACAGGAACCGGGTTCGTGTGAATGAGGGCTGGGCCTGGTTGACGGTACCGGTTTTGCAAAAAAGCAGGTTTTCACAAACCCTTATTGAAACCCGTATCGACAATTCTGTGCCCTGGCGCAAAAAACATTTGCAGACTCTGCGTCAGCATTATTGCAAAGCCCCATTTTTTGAAAATTATTTTCCCCGGTGCCAGCATATTTATGAAAAGGACTGGTCCTTTTTATTCGACCTTTGTCTGGAAACGATTCAGCTTCTTAAGGAAGAAATAGGCATTGAGACCCCCCTGTTGCGTTCGTCGCAGATGAAAACTTCAGGAGAAAAAACGGAGCGGCTTCTTTCGATTTGCGGGGAACTGGGAGCGACCCATTATTTGAGTGGCGAAGCCGCGAGGGATTATATTGTGGAAGAGGAGTTTTCCCGCAAGGGTATTGAACTTGAGTATCAGAAATACGAACATCCGGTTTATCCGCAGAGGTATCCCGGCTTTGTTCCTTATTTATCCGCCATTGATTTGTTGTTCAACTGCGGTGAACAGAGTTTGAATATCCTGAAGCAACATGAAGCGGAACCGATGGGTTTTCGCGGAGCATAGAAATTTTATTATGATCGATTTTAAATTCCTGCAAAAAATATTGCCGCGTATTTATTCGTTCTTGCCGTTCTATCTGGCGCCAGGGTTTTCCCTGCCGCCAGTTCAGGCATTTTTCGAGGTGACCTATCGTTGCAACCTGCGTTGCGAGATGTGTCATTATCTGGAGATCATTGAGGAAACAGAAACGAAGCAGACCTATAAAAATGAGATGTCGGGCGAGGATGTAAAAAAAGCGATTTCCAAACTTCCCCGGTTTTCGCTGATTACTTTTACCGGCGGTGAAGCGTTCATGAAAAATGATTTCATGGAAATCCTTGAGTTCGCGACACAGAAGCACAAGGTCCATATCATCACCAACGGAACAACGCTGAGCGAAAAGGTGGTGCAAGATCTCCTGCGGCTGAGGTTGAAGTCTGTCTGGGGTTCCGGATTATTTTATATGGGGGTTTCGCTTGAGGGCGGAGAAGCTCTCCACGACAGCATCACCACGGTTCCCGGTTCTTTCAAAAAGACCACTCAGGGGTTGGAACGGCTGGTGGCCAGGCGCAAGGAATTAAAGTCCCGCTTCCCGCTCATCCATGTGACTTGTGTCATCAACCGGGGTAATGTGAGAGAACTGGTTCCTCTCTATGAATATGCCAACGAGTTGGGGGTCAACGTGGCCAATTATGTTTTGAGCAGTCCGGCTACTTACTGGCATGGCAAAGACTATGACCAGGATGAGCACCTGCAACGTCCCACCGCCCCGGTCGAAGAGATCGAACCGAAACTTTTGCGGGGGCAGTTACAACTTTTGCAGGAAAAAAGCGAGGTCGGCACGACTCAGCTAAGGTTTTCGCCGAACTATATTACGGTGGATGAGATTGTCCGCTACTACAGCAATCAAAGTTCGTATCAGGATTACCGGTGCTATATCCCCTGGACGAAGGTGGCTTTTTCGGCCTATGGTGATGTTTTCAGTTGCCCGCATTATAGAGTCGGCAATGTGGAGGATCGCTCCATGGCCTGGCAATCGGAGCGCATTCGCGATTTCCGCGTGAAACTGAAAAAGGAGGGGATTTTTCCCGGATGCCTGGGGTGCTGTCAATCAGAATACATCGGCTCCCTGGCGAGAGAGGTGGTTACCGAGGATAGGGTGCAACGAGTTAAATTTTCGAAAACCCAGGAAAGTGATTGTGTGATACCGGCATTCCGCCGGGAAATTCCCGGCGAACATACGGGGTATGAAAGCTAAAGGGGAAGTATCACAGCCTCCGGCCTGGTGAAAAGATATGGATAAAAACCCGGAAATTTCGATTGTGGTTCCTGTTTATAACGAAGAACTCCTGATTGAGGAACTTTGTTCGCGCCTGAAGTCTGTTGCCGATGGGTTGAACCGTTCTTACGAAATTTTGATTGTGGATGATGGTAGCGAGGATGGGTCATTTGAAAAACTCAAACGCATCATCGAGCAGGATCATGCATTCCGTCTCGTACGATTGACCAGGAACTTCGGCCAGCAGGCGGCTGTGCTGGCGGGTTTTAGAATCAGCCGGGGGGATATTGTGGTGCAATTGGATTCGGATTTGCAGAATCCGCCGGAAGAGATCCCCAAACTGCTTGCCGCGTTGACAGAGGATATTGATCTGGTCACGACCGTGCACAAGAAACGTCAGGATGGTCTCTTGCGGGTCATAGGATCAAAGGTCTTATGTTGTTTTGGGCAAATGCTTTTTGGAAAAGCGGTGAAACTTAATTTGAGTTCTTTTCGCGCCCTGCGCCGAAGCGTGATAGAAAAAATTGAAGCCTGCCGGGACCGGTCCCGCTACATGGCTGTCTTGATGAGTTGGATGGGACTGCCCAGTGTGGAAATTGAGGTGGAGCACCACGCCCGAAAGAAAGGTGAGACCAAATACAGTCTTCTAACCCTGGTTAAATTGTCGTGGGACCTGGTAACGGGGTATTCCAACTTTCCATTGAGATTAGTGACCTATATGGGATTGTTTGGTGCTTTTATCGGATTTCTCATGATGGCGTTTCTCTTGTATCAGCGGATTGTCAATGGAATTTTAATTGAAGGTTTTGTCGTTCTTACAGCGGTGTTTGCGTTTTTCGCTGGCGTCCAGCTTCTCTCTATTGGTTTTCTGGGGGAATATCTTGGGCGCGTCCATTCCCAGGTTCAGGCCCGCCCGGAGTATTTTGTTGAAAAGGTAATTGAATAATGCGGGTCAAACCTCTCACTTCCCTGATTATTGAGCCGACCAACACCTGCAACTTGCGTTGCACGTTCTGCTTTGTGACAGAAGGCATGACGCGGAAGGAAGGTTTCATGGATCTCGATTTATTCAAAAAAGTCATTGATGATTGCCCCGATCTCGAACATCTTTGCATGCACAATTGGGGAGAGCCCTTGTTGCACAAGGAAATTTTCAAGATGTTTGATTATGCCCATGCGGCGGGGGTTAAATTTATCGTGATGAATACCAACGGGACATTGTTGACAGACAAAATGATTGGAAGAATTGTTGACAGCCCGCTTAATATCATCCGTTTTTCCATTGATGGGTCCGCGGAAACCTTCAAGCGTATACGGGGCGTGGAGCTTGAAAAAATAGAAAAAAATATTATCAGGCTAAAAAATGAAAAAGAAAAAAGACGGCCCGAATTGAGCATGGGAGCGGTCTTCACGGTTGAAGAAGAAACCCAGGAGGATGTTGATCCCTTTATAAGCCATTGGGAATCCATTATGGATCACGTTCGCACACAACCGAAGCTGGTACAAAGTCCAAGAGAAGAACCCTGTCCGGAGCCTTTTGGCAAAGACTATGGAAAACTGGTGGTGTTATGGGATGGGACGGTGATTCCCTGCTGTGTGGATTACAATGCTACTTTGAAGCTGGGGAGTGCGGTCAATGACAATGTACACGATCTGTGGCAAGGCAGGGAGATTGAAAGATTGCGAGCCCAGCATGAAAAAGGGGAATACCCCGATGTCTGCATAAATTGCAACGAATGCAAAACATCAAAAACTAAAAAGCGCTTCTTTTTTGAAGAAGTCCATGAGGCGCCGTGATGGAGTCGGCGATGACATCCCTTGCTACCAAAGAGAAGGTGCTGGAAGAGAACCGCAGGGTGCATGCCCTGGAAAACCGGTACTATCTTCCACGTCACCCGGAGCAGACGAATTTTTTTCAGAATGCCATTTTGGATAGAACGATCAATGAGGTTTGCGCGGCTTTGCCGCCGGGTGCTAAAATTCTCGACTTGGGTTGCGGAACCGGGTATCTCTCTTTGGGTTTTTTATCAAGGGGTCATTCTGTGACAGGTCTGGATTTGTCGCGGGAAATGGTACAAGCGTTTGAGGAGGCCATCCCCGCCGCCTTAAAACCGCAAGCCCGTTTGGTGGTTGGGGATGCTGAGGAGTTTCTGTCTCAGGATCAGGAAGAGTATGATGTGATTGTTTTGTCGGCAATTCTGCACCATCTTTTCGATTACGAATCGGTGCTCCGGCAAATTTGCGCAAGGCTCTCTTCTGGAAAGAGACTGCTGGTATTTTTTGAACCGCTCAAACAGGAAGTACAATCGCCGATAAAATTTGCCCTGCATCGCGGGCTTTCGTGGCTGGATGAAAAATTTTACCGGGCTGAGATGCGGCTGAGAAATATTCCCGTGCTGGAAGATGAGTACCACCATTCCGATTACCAGCGGCAATTTGGAGGCATTGACCCGACCCGGGTCGAGGAAATTCTTCAAGGCGAAGGTGTAGTCGTTTCGAATGTTGAAAAATATTGCGCCCGGCGTTATGGGTTCCATGCCTGGCTGGCCAACCGGGTGTTGGGAACCCAAAATACCTTTAATTTGCTCGCCACGAGGCCCTAAACTTCAAAATGATTTTTTTTAAGGACCTGCGTGACGGGAATTCCCAGATTTTTGGCCAGAGCCTGCGCTACTTCATTTTCAGCCGTTTCATTGATTTCCAGAAATGAAACCCCGATGTCGTAATGGCGGTCAAACTTCTCCACACGTACCACCCGGGCTTTTACGGTAATGGGTTTTTCCAGACCCAGGTCTGTCATTTCCAACTTTACATGTGTGCCGATTTCAATGGGGACAGAGCTTTCAAACAGCAAACCTGAACTGCTGAAATTCTTTCCCTGAGCGGTGATTTGTCCCGATTTTTGATCTACCTGGTTAACCTGAATATTGCTGGCAAAGTCTATTCTTAAATAGTGTCGTTTATCCAGAGCATGCAGGAAAATTTTGTTCCTGCCGCTTTGTTTGGCTTGATAAAGCGCAATGTCGGCCGCGTGGATCAATGATTTGCTATCCTTCGCGTCTGAGGGGTAAGAAGCGACTCCACCGCTTAAAGTGACATTGAAGGGTTTTCCATCAAACTCCAGTTTCAATTCCTCAACTTTTTGCCGAATACGTTCGGCAATAACCAGCGCGTTGATCTTCTGGGTTTCAGGAAGAACGAGCGTCAGTTCTTCTCCTCCATACCGGCAGGCAAGGTCTTCAGTTCTTTTTCCCAAGATCATGATTTCAGCTACTTTTTTCAGTGTCAAGTCTCCGGCCTGGTGACCGTAAGTATCGTTCAGGCTTTTAAAATGATCGAGATCAAAGAATATGAGGGAAAATTTGCCATTATATCTTTGAGCCCGTTTCATTTCCCCTTCCAGGGCTTCATCGAAAAATCGCCGGTTAAAAAGTCCGGTCAATCCATCAGACCGGGAATATTTCCTGGTTTCCTCCAATATTCTCAACTCAATCATTGTTGGGGTTTCCAGGTTTTTCGAGACTTCACAGAAATAGTCGCACATTGCAGTGATCAATCTTACATGCCTATCAAGTTTTGTTTCCAGCAGATTGCGGTGGGTGAGAATGCGATCCCAATTAGTTTTGGCATCGTGGGCATTGAAGTCCAGATGGGTCAATATATTGAGCAAGGTAGGATAAACTTCTTCCCCCTCTTTCTTGACAAGATCCCGAACTGTTTCCAGAAGGTCTGAATCATCCGCGTAATAAGATTGCAGAGAATCTATGAGTGTTTGTCGCAAATTGTCCATGCGGATACCAGAAAAGGTCCATTACATTTAAATAGTGTCTGCGTAACAATCTAGCATCTGAGTTGGAAAAATCAACCAGCAGATGGCCCTTTTGGCAAAATATCGCTATGCCGGATATTTTTCTTCAGGGTGGGATTGCAAAACTGATCTGTCAGCGATGGGCAAACAGGCCTCAAACAATTTCCAGGACTTGCAGGCCAGTCAATGCAGTGGACTTTTGCAGGGCATCCTCTCCCTTG